>MNVC01000037.1 GCA_001871435.1 Candidatus Magasanikbacteria bacterium CG1_02_32_51 | reverse complement strand
AAGGTTTACTAAGGTTAAACATCCTTATACCAACGGTAAAGCTGAACGTGTTATTAGAACTCTAATGGAGATGTGGCATAATAAAACTAAGTTTAATAGTAGAGCTCATAGAAAGACAGAACTTATTAGATTTATTAACTGGTATAATACTGTCAAACCTCATAAAGGTCTAAATAATCTCACACCTTTAGAGCAACTTATTAACTATTTTTATCCTAATGAATTGTAAACAACGCTTTACTTTCTTACAATTTAATTTTAAATTACTTTTCAAAATTTATTCATTTATAAATTAAAAATTGTTTTAAAATTCAAAATTCAAAATTCCTAAATTTATTCTATATTCCAAACAATCTCCCAAAAACTTTGACTATCACCTCACCTAACATACCAGTCATACCCATAAGAGAAAGAAAGATAATAGCAATACCCAAAACCTTGTACATCAACCTTGTACCTCCACCACCAAAATGTTCTTCGGCCCATTCACTATGTCCAAAATTTTCTACAAACCAATCAGTCTTGATGACCATGACAGCACCTAAAGCAATAATCAAAATTCCCCAGACATATTTCATATCCAAAATATTTAAAAGTAAAAATTTTATTTTATTTCACGACGAACAAATTATAATTGCAATTATTTATTGCAAAACTTTTAGTTTAATTCCTAAAACCCCAAATTGTTTTTCATCATCTTTGGTATAAATGTTATAAAGATTTTTTAAAAAACTATCAATTAGAAATTCTTGATTATAACCAAAAAACTTCATACCAAAATCTTTTATCAAATTTTCAAAAGATTCATAATGCAAAAGCTCCAATATCTTTACTTGTATTTTTTTGTGTAAACTTGGTAACTTAGAAAATTCAATAATATCTCCCACTCTCAAGGCTTTGCGTTTTTCATCAAAAAGTCTGATTTCAATTGTCTGTTCACCAGATTCAATCTTTTCAAAAAAATCCTTCTGTAATTTCATTTGGTGAATCATAATATTAACTTTTAAGAAATTTATTAATTTTGTTAGATAAGACTATTTTATCATCTTTGGTTCAAATTGACAAAATTTGTTAATAATAGCTTTAACGATACAGCCAATTAGACTAAAAAAATCAAAAAGAAAACTCCAACAACCCCTCTTTTATCCCACTTTTCGTTTCCTCACTCACATCAGAATTTATCGCAATGGTATCCAAAACTTGTTTTTTATTTTTTTCTTCCATCAATTCTGCCTGATTATTTATCGTAATATTTATTGGCAAAAAGTAAATCTTGGTTTTCAGGTTTTCATCGTCTTTTTCAATAGATAAATTCAAAAGTAAACCTTCCTTAGTTTCCTTGGAGAAATACTGATCAAAAATAAAATTTCCAAGACTATAAAATATTGGTTTATCTTTATAAATTTCTATAGGCTGGACAACGTGAGGATGAGAACCAATAATAATATCTGCCCCAGCGTCCACAAATTGGTGTGCTAATTTTGTTTGCCTACTATCTGGATGTAAAGTTAGATATTCAGTTCCCCAATGTGGATAGACTATTAGCAAATCAGCCAATTTTTCTGTTTTTATTCTTTTTATTTCAGACAAAACATTATCAAGACCTCCATTATAAAATTGATGATAGCCTACAATAGCTATTTTCAAATCTGTGGAGACTTCATAGATATATGAAAGCTGATCTCTGTTATAAAAATCTCCAAAATAATTTATTCCAGCGTCATTCAAATATTTTTTGGTTTGCATTACACCATCATTGGCAAAATTAGTAGTGTGATTGTTGGCAAGACTAAGCAAATCAAAATTTTTAGCCAAAGGAATAGAAGCACTTGGTGAAAAAGTAAAACGCAAATTGCCACCGTTATCATTAGCATCCCCTGCTTTGATAATAGATTTGTTATTAGTAATAGGACCTTCCAAATTACCTATCCGAAAATCGGCACTAGCCAAAAAACCAGTAATTTTTGCAAAAGGAAATGAAAAATCATTATTATTCTTTTTTATAATATAAAAGACAGCTCTATCAAGCATAATATCCCCAACAAACATAATAGAAGTAGTTGTAATTGTTTTTTTGATTTCTTTATTTGGCTCTTCTATTTTTTTTGTTTCTACCTGGGGTACTTCCAAGGTAGTAAGATAATTAGCATTTACTATAGTAATTTTACTACTAGCAGGTTCTAAATAAAATAAAAAATACCAAAGCAAAGAAAAAACGATAGCACACAAAAACAAGATAAAACTAATTATTGCCAAAATTTTCCATTTGTTGTTTAATTGGTTTGGTAATTCAAACACAAATTTATTTTCCTAAATAAAACTTCAAAGTAAAAATCATATCTTCATTTTGTTCTTCTTCTGGTTTTCCAGATTCACTATTGTATAACCACTCCAAATAGCCTTTGTCCATCTTACTTATTTCCTTGAATGTCTTGCCATTGTATTTGCCAAAGGTAAAATTTATAAGAGGTACAGGTATAGCAGTTAATTCCTTCATTTTTGTGAGTACTTCTTCATCAGTAATTAACAAAAATTTATCTTTAACTATAGGGAAAAGATGTTCAAATAATGCTTCCAAAACCAAAATATCTCCCCAAGCATCATGAGCCAAACCCTCTACGTTTAGTTTGAGTAGATAACGAAGATACTGTAATTTGTATTCTGGACTTTCTACCACATGTCTTGCCACACGCAAAGTATCTATATAATTTCCAGCTTTCAATCCTTCATTTTGCAAAACACCAATATCAAAAAGTGCATTGTGAGCGACAAGGGTATAACTTTTGAGTAAAACTTCCAAATCTTTTTTGAATTGACTACCCTCAAAAGCCGGCTTATTCTCTACCATTTCATTGGTTACATGATGAATAGACATCGCACCTATAGAAATTTCTTTTGGTGGTTTGAAATATTCATTGACAATGTCACCAGTCAACCTATTTTTGTAAGCAAGTTGTATCATGCGAGTACCAGGATCCAAATCTGTTGTTTCTGTGTCTAGAAAAAGTATTTTCATATTTTTATATTAATCCTGAACCGACAAAGGTACAGGACAAAATCTTTCTTAAATTAAATATTTTTAGTTAAATAAAATAAACTAATAAAAAAATCAATTCCAACCAACACTCAAATCATCAAAGTATCTGTTTTTTTCTTTAATTAAGTTTATTTTCCACTCTCTTCTCCAATTTTTTAGTTGCTTTTCCCTTCTTATAGCATCATCTATCACTGAATATTGTTCAAAATAAACTATTTTTTTACATTGATACGTTTTGGTAAATCCATCTACTAATCCATTCTTATGTTCTGTGATTCTACGTCTCAGACTGTTAGTAACTCCTATATATAAAACACCACTAATACTCATCATAATGTAGACATAGTAATTATGATCTTTATACATAATTCAAATATTCGTTTGTCATCCTGTCCCGATTTTATCGGGATCAGGATCTCTTTCAAGTTAAACGTCTTTATTTAAATAAATTACAAAAGGGATAAGTGCCGACTCTGATTTTGTAACAATTCTATTGCTTTCAACATTTTTCTCAAAGAAAATGTTCTAATTTAGGAAAGATTCTGAAATAAATTCAGAATGACAAACTATCTACTACTATTCTATCAAATTACTGTCATTCTGAATTTATTTCAGAATCTTTCCTATCACAGATATCATCAAATAATATGTATCTTGAGAGATATCTAAATCAAATCAGGAATAACAGGGGTTTGTCAAAACGACAACTACAATTTATAATATCAAATAAAACCATCTAAAGCTTCCAAGACCTCCTCTTCTGTCCTACTATTATAATACTTTCCACCTAATCTTTGAAATGTCTTACAATTATTCAATGAATAATCTATCAAACTACAATATCTGCATTATACTTCTGCAAAATATCAAGAAAAATTTCACCACCCCTGTCATCTTTCAATTTTTGAAAATAAAAAGAGTTACAAATTTCATGAAAACTATTTTGTATTATTTTATTTTCTGACAAAAAAAATCTATTAAAAGAATCCATATTGTCAGTAACCATAATACAGAGATATTGTTCTGATAAAGTCTGTAATTTTTTTTGAGAACTCAATTTTTTTACAATCTTCTACAAAAACTTGGAAAAGTTCATCAAAATTCAAATCTAATTTTTCTGCCAAAATATGATGTATATCTTCACTAGTATATTTACCCTTCATCCAATCGTCAAGTAATTCTCTATTTTTGACAAGTAAAAAATCTTGAATACCCGCAAAATATGAATGCCACTTGTGTTTTGGATTTTCCAGACTAAACCAATAACGAGTACTACTCAATATACCATAGAAATCTACAAAAATGATTTTTTGTGTTGATTTATTCATACTCATATTTTAGAAGATGTTTCATTATAACAAGCTTTGGAGAAAAATACTAAATTAACTAGAAGGGCTATAATATTCTAAAAACAAATGCGACATAACAGTATATTGATTGTGCAATAAAAGAAAGGTTTACTTATTTCCCTCCTTGAGAGCGACTTTGGAAGAACAAAATAATTCAGTATTTTCCCCCTCGAGGGGGATTGAGGGGGTGTAACCATAGCTAATTAACTAAACACGGTACACCTCCCTTTTCAGCCAGAGGCCGATCAGCCTCTGGCTGATATCCCTTACTGTATCAAGTACAGCACAAGCTCTCGAGGAGGGACAGCGATCGGGTCTTTTTAATTTTATAGTACACCTAGAGGGGGAAACTACTAACTTATTTTTTTGTAATTGATAAGTTTACTATGTCGTATTTGACATAATAACTAAATATTGACAAAAGATCGTTTTTGTGACATTATTATCCGTTCGAAGGCACTTTCGCAATCGACAAACAGGAGACAAAACATGTTCGTTCTTTTTTCCATCATCTTGGCTACCCTTTTTGCTCTGATCGCCAACTTCCTGGGTCTGGAATTCCTCAAGAAGTTCAACTTCATGAGGATGTTCATCAAAACCTCCAACCAGATGGTGGAGTGGTATCACCCAGGCGACAAAGCAAGAAAACCTGGAATGTACAACATCGTCCTGCGAGGACAGCGCCCATTCTCAGTGTTGATAGGCTTCAACCTGAAAATCGCGTTTCTCCACCACAGTGGTTTCGACTACTATGGCTTCGCCCAAGCAGACGAAAAAAACGTGATAGTCATCTCAACATACCTCGGTAAAAAGTCGTGTAAGTTCCAATTCCTTATGAACACTAATCTTACACACAACCTGGTCACTGTGACCTCAAGTAACGAGGATCAGGGACTAAAACCCATCATATCCTTCCCACCACACTGGTACCAGCGCCTCGGCTTCTACGGCTGAGCGCGGTCCGTCGGTGAGAAGACAAAGGCCTCCACGTTTTCAACGTCGGAGGCCTCTATATTTTAAAATTATTTTTAAAAAACTATTTTACCACAACACTCTTGATAAAATCATTATAAACTTGTTTGTATTTTGTAATACCATCTGAATTTCCAGTCATAGTTACCTCAAACCAAGCTTTAGCTGTTTTTATAAATGTCTGTCGAAACTGCAAGGTGGCAGAGTCTACAGTTTCTTGGTGAGCAAGAGTAATAGCAGAAAACTCAGCTATAATACTTGGAGTTCTAAACAACATTCTATAACCAGGTGCTTTTTCCTTTCCTAATGTAACATTATCTACATATTGATCTATAGTCATATCTGCTTCACCTGAAGCAAAATCAAATCGCTTGAAAATAATATTTACTTGAGAAGGATCATCTTTGGACGTAGGTGAAGAGAAAGCAGTAATAGCCTGAGCATCAATTTTTTTGTTTTCTTTCCAATCTTTAGGAATCTCGGCATTTATAGAATACTCTTGTTTCTTGTCACTAATAGTGACAGATTTGGTGTTATCTGTACTACCTTTGTCTGTACTTACACGCGTACAACCAGAAAGTAAAGCTACCAAAAAAAAAGCTAAAGCTAAAAAGCCAAGACGTAAATATTTCATATCTATATATATTATTTAATTTATATAATCTTAATTATAACAAAAAAATACAATTATTCAATCCCCAAAAGTTCTACTTCAAAAACCAAAGTTGCTTTTGGAGGAATAGACCCGTGACCATTTTCACCATAAGCTAGATTGTAAGGGATTACTAACTTTCTTTTTTCTCCAACTTTCATACCAGTCACACCAATATCCCAACCTTTTATCACCATACCCATACCAAGCAAAAATTCAAAAGGCTGACCTCTGTCAACACTAGAATCAAATTTATTTCCATCTTCAAAAGTACCAACATAGTGAACTGAAATATTGTCCCCTGTCTGGGCTTCTCGTCCTTTTCCCTCTTGTAAAATTTCTATTTGTAAATCCATATTATTAATAAAATTTTAAATTTTGTAATTTTAAATTTTGAAACAATTTATAAATGATTTAATTTAAAATAACTTTTTTGACAAAGATTTTAAAAATTAATAAATTTCAAAATTGTTTTAAAATTCAAAATTTAAAATTACAAAATTATTGTTATATCTTATCACAACTAGCCAAATATTCCCAGTCCTGCCACTTTGCCAGTCGCCCATGAGGCTTGTAGATTGAATCCGCCGGTAAAGCCATCAACATCCAGAATTTCTCCTGCAAAATATAGTCCTGAACAAATTTTTGATTCCATAGTTTTTGGATCTACTTCTCTAGTATCTACCCCACCAGCCGTCACAAATTCGTCCCCTGCTCCACGACCAATTATTTTCAATGGTAAATTTTTGATATATTCTGTGACTTTTTGTAAATCTTTTTTACTCATTTCTACATTTTTCTTATCAAGAGAAATTCCCAAATTTCCACATACTATTTCAGACAAGGACATTGGTAATAGACGGTGCAAAACATTTTTGAAAGTTTTTTGTAGATTTTCTTCTCTTAGTTTTTGCAAAGTGACTAGAACATTTTCCAAAGACAAATCAGGTAAGACGTCTACCAATATTTGGAGAGGACTTTGTCTATCATATTTTTCAAAAGCAATAAGCGACGACAAAGCAAAAACGGCCGGACCACTCACACCAGTATGAGTGAAAAGAAATGGACCAGTAAACTGATATTTCTTTTGACCTTTTACTTTTATTACAGCTTTTTCAAAAGACAAACCTGACAATTCTTTTGGCCACTTTTCTTGTGTAAGAAAAGAATTGAGACTTGGAGCAAGATCCGTAATATGATGTCCCAGCTGTTCCAAAATATCATAACCATCACCTGTTGAACCAGTCTGACGATAAGCTTGTCCACCAAGAGCCATAATAACTCTATCCACCACTAAATCTTTTTGTTCAGCAAATGATATTACAAATTTATTTTTTTCTTTCACAATATTTTTCATATTGTGTTTGAACAGTAAATTTATTTTGGAATCTTTGAAAATATCTTCAAAAACTCCCACAATATCATGCCCATCATTGGAAACTGGGAAAACTCGATTATCTTCTTCGCACTTGAGGGTTACACCATGATTTTCAAACCAAGTATAGACTTGAGTCGGTGAAAATGTATGCATAGCCGATTGTAAGAACTTACTTCCACGGGGATATTTTGTCAAAACCAATTTCAAATCATCTATCCCAGTCGTCACATTGCATCTACCTCCACCAGAAATTATCACCTTTTTACCTAAAGACGGATTTTTCTCAACCAAAAAAACTTCCACTTCTGGATGTTCCTCAACAATTGTCGCTGCACACATCATACCAGCCGCACCACCACCTGCTATTGCTATTTTCATATTTTTTCATCATCCTGAGCTGAGGATACAGCGAGGGATCTTTCTTAAATAAAACTTCAATAAATAGAGATATGTTGAGATAAAATAGAGATAAAAAACTGAGTCTGCTGTATCTGCTGACAGCTGACTCTACTGTCTAAAACATTTTATCCTATAAAGTGTACAAAACTGAACAACAATAGAAATTATAATAATGACCTCGGCATATTTAGATACAAAATGAATTGCAATAGTGGGCAAAAATGTTGCCACAATAGTAGTGCCAAATGATACAGCACAAAAACTTGCTCCCACCGTACAAAGTTGCAAAGCGGACAGACCAATCAGTCCAAAAATAATACCAACAAAATGTTTGCCCATACTTTTTTGGATTTTATATTTTTCTTTAATTTGCAAAATCAGACAAGTTACTACAAGAGAAAAACTGATCATGAAAGTCACACCCAACAAGATATACCAACCACTAAATATCTTCTTTGGAATAATAAAATAGCTAAGACCAAAAAAAATAACAAAAATAATTTTGTGAAAATGCTTTTTTAAAAATTTTTTGATATAAGACATTTTAATTAAAGATAACCTTTTTATTTTAACTACTTTCTTATTTTAAAACAAATGGGGATAAAAGTAAACGCCAAAAATTACAAATCCAAAGGACTCACAATCATAGCCAAATTTTTACTGGCCACATGAGTATATATTTGGGTAGTTTCCAATTTAGCATGTCCCAACAATTCTTGAATATAGCGAATATCTGTACCATTTTCCAGCAAGTGGGTAGCAAAACTATGACGGAGAGTATGTGGTGAGACACTTTTGGCAATTCCAGCTTTGAGAGCAGAATTGGTTACTATTTTTTGGATAGACCTTGTATCCATTTTCTTTACGCGATTACTGGTAAACAGATAATCACTAGGTATTTTTAATTTTATTTGAATTACCAAAATTTCTATAAGTTTTTTTGGGATTATTGCCATTCTATCTTTCTTACCCTTACCTTGAAATACCCTAAGCATTCCCCTATCCAAGTCTATGTCCCTCATCTTAATATTTTGTAATTCTTCCAGACGCAAGCCTGTACCATAAAAAAGGCTAATAATAAAATGATGTTTTTTATTTTGGGTCACTTCAAGCATCTTGTTTATTTCTTGCTTAGACAGAACTACTGGTAATTTTTTAGTTTTCTTAGCTCTAGGAATATTAACAAAAAAATTTCTATGCAATATCTTACCAAAATACAGATCAAGAGCACTATAAGCTACATTGAGCGTGGAAGCTGATTTACCACTATCTGCCAAAAATTCCAAATAATCACGAACAATTTTCGTGTTCACCTCACTAGCTCCAACCCTTGCAAACCTAAGGCATTCTTGTGTATAATACAAATAACTTTTTATCGTCTTACTACTAAAATTGCGAAGTTTCATTTCTTGTTTGAATTTTACTATAGGATCCCAACTTGGATATTTATAATTTGTTTTCATACATAGGTTATGGATTCAAATTTATACAAAAATTATAGCATATTTTAGCAATTATTTTAAGTAGTTCGTATAACGGGTGTTATACGCAATTCAAAAAATATTTTTCTAACGGAGAATAAGGAATGATAGGCTTTCAAAAGAGAATAAATTTGATTTTTTCTATATTAATGAGGGGAATAATAATGTGTTTTCTTCGCTATCGCTTCGAAAACAATTTAAATTATAAAAGAAATCTTTATAATATACATACACATCTCTTATTTTAAAACACTATGAAATCAAAAAATAATATTTCAAATAGATACGACATTATATGTATAGGAGCAGGTTCCGGAGGACTGAATGTGGCTAATTTTATGAATCGTATTGGATTAAAAGTATTGTTAATAGACAAAACAGATTCCAATATTGGAGGAGACTGTCTAAATACTGGATGTATTCCCTCCAAGGCTTTGATTCATATTGCAAATCAAGCATACGAAACAAAGAAATTTCAGAAATATAGTGATACCAATGTAGGAGTTACTGATTTAAAAAAA
>MNVC01000035.1 GCA_001871435.1 Candidatus Magasanikbacteria bacterium CG1_02_32_51 | reverse complement strand
TTTTGTTATAATGTAAGTAAGTTATGCAGATACATTTTTATTATGTTAAAAAAAGTTTTGAAAAATTGGGAGGGGGGTGATACGAATGAATAAAAAAGGTTTTACTTTGATAGAACTTTTGGTTGTTATCGCTATCATCGGTGTACTATCTACTCTTGCAGTAGTAGCCCTTGGTTCAGCTCGTCAAAAAGCTAATGACGCCAAACGTCTTTCAGATATGAAGCAAGTACAAACAGCTCTTGAATTATATTATACAGATCACAACTCTTATCCTACTACGACTTCTAGTGGTATAGATGTTGGTGATGCTAATCATACTTGTTTGACTACTGCTGGTTTCAATAGTTCTACTTGTCCTTCTCCATATATGGGCTTAGTACCAAAAGATCCTACACCTGGTAAATATTATAAATATACTTCTACAGCAGGTACAGCATATACCCTTACTGGTAGTCTAGAAGTTGGTGCTGGTGGCTTTGGTCCTTTAACTGTAACTGCTACTGAGTCTGGTATGACTGGTCAGCCTCTATCATAACAATAAATGCAAATATAGTATTATATTTCTTAAAAAAGTCTCTTCAGGGACTTTTTTAAGTTGTTGGTTTGTGTTATAATTATAATATATTTGTCTTATTAACTTGTTTTAGTCATTTTATGTTTTCAATACAAATTTTGTTTTATTTTTTCTTTTTTATCTTGGGTTTGGTTTTTGGTAGTTTTCTCAATGCTTTGGAATGGCGACTACACGAAAAAAAATCTTTGAATACTAGGTCAGAATGTCCTAAATGTCACAAAGTTATAAGCTGGTATGACAATATTCCTGTCTTTAGTTTTTTATTTTTACATGCTAAATGTCGTCACTGTCACAAGAAAATTAGTTGGCAATATCCAATGGTAGAATTATTGCTAGCATTTTTATTTAGTTTTGTTTTTTATTATTACTCTTTTGTGGGGTATTTTTCTTGGCTGGTTATAATTAGAGATTGTCTGGCTGTCTTTGTATTACTTTTTATTTTTATTTATGATACTAAGTATCTAGAAGTATCAGATATTATGACTTTAGGTTCAGCTAGTATTTTATTTGTTTTTTCTTTATTTTTGCATGTTAGTTGGTTGTCTATGGTTATTGGTGCTATGATTGGTGGAGGATTTTTCTTATTACAATTTGTTGTTTCCAAAGGTAAATGGATTGGAGGAGGAGATATTAGGATTGGAATATTAATGGGAGTACTTTTGGGTTGGAAATTATTGTTGTTAGCTCTCTGGTTGGCTTATATGATTGGTGGTTTGATAAGTATAATTTTGGTTTTGACTAAAAAGAAAAAAATGATGACTGAAGTGGCTTTTGGTACTTATCTTAGTTTAGCAACTTTTATTGCCATGTTTTTTGGAACACAGATTTTGGATTGGTATTTTAGACTTGTTTTTTGACACTGAATATATAGAAAATTTTATCTCAATTTATCTCAATTTTATTAAAACATTAAAACATAAAAACAATGGAAAAATTATATTTGTTAATATGCTAGACATAAAAAAAATCGAAAAACTCCGTGCGCAAATAGATGATCTGCGTCATCGTTATCATGTGTTGAATGATCCAGAAGTTACTGACCAAATGTATGATGGGCTGATGGACGAGTTACGAAAAATAGAAAGCGTTCATCCAGAGCTTATTACACCTGACTCTCCAACTCAACGTGTAGCTGGTAAGCCTTTGGATAAATTTACCAAAGTTATCCACACTGTTACTCAGTGGTCTTTTGATGATGCTTTTGATAGACAAGATTTGGAAAATTGGCAAGAAAGAAATTTGAAGATTTTGGAAAAAGAATTGGGTAACAGGCCAAAAGATTTGAATTATGTTTGTGAACTAAAGATTGACGGTTTGCATATGGTTTTGACTTATGAAAAAGGCATACTCAAAACTGTGGCTACTAGAGGTGATGGTAAAATTGGTGAAGATGTAACCAATAATATCAAAACAATTCACTCAGTACCTTTGAGATTGAATAAAGAAATAAATTTAATAGCTGAGGGTGAAACTTGGCTCTCAGCCAAGATGTTAACAAAATTAAATAAACAAAGAGAAAAAGTAGGTGAACCTTTGTTTGCCAATCCTCGCAATGCGGCTGCTGGTACTATCCGTCAGCTTGATCCAAAAATTGTGGATGAGAGAAAGCTTGGTCTAACAGCTTATGATATTTCCAAATTTGATAATCAAGATTTGGATATAAATTCTCAAGAGGAAGAATTAAAAACTTTATATAATTTGGGATTTTTGACAGATACACATTGGAAAGTTTGCAAAACTATAGATGATATTTGGAAATTTTATGAAGAATTGCAAAAAAAGAAAAATAGTTTTGATTTTTGGATAGATGGTGTAGTAATAAAAATTAATCAAGTAAAATATCAAACTCAGCTTGGTTTTACAGGCAAAGCTCCTCGTTGGGCTATTGCTCTCAAATTTCCAGCTGAACAGGGAATAACTAAAATAAAAGATATTTATTGGCAAGTGGGTCGTACTGGAGCTTTGACACCGGTGGCTCTAATGGAACCAGTCAAGCTCGCTGGTACGACAGTGACTCATGCGACTTTGCATAATTTTGATGAAATACAGAGACTTGGCGTACGAATAGGTGATAGCGTAGTTGTAGAAAAAGCTGGAGATATTATCCCAAAAGTGATACGTGTTTTGGATAAATTACGAAATGGTGAAGAAAAAAAAGTAAAGAAAATTAGTAAATGTCCAGTTTGTCACTCCGAAATAAAAAGATATCAATTGTCTGGAGAAAACAAAGAAGGAGTGGCTCTGATTTGTAGCAATAATAAATGCTATGCCAAAGAACTAGAAAATCTTATTCACTTTGTTTCCAAAAAAGCTTTCAATATTGATGGTATGGGAAAAAAGATTGTGGAACAATTACTTGACGAAGGTCTCATAAAAAATTCAGCAGATATTTTTACTTTGAAACTTGGGGATTTGGAGCTTTTGGAAAGATTTGCTAATAAATCTGCTCAAAATTTGATTGAAGCTATTGAAAATTCCAAGAAAATTAGTTTGGCTAGGTTTATTTTTGCTTTAGGTATTTTGCATGTTGGTGAAGAAACAGCTGAAAAATTGGCTGAACATTTTAATAGCTTAAAAAAAATAATGTTAGCCAATCAAGAAGAACTGGAAAATTTGAGTGATATAGGCCCTCGTGTGGCACAGTCAATTGTTGATTATTTTGGAGACAAAGAAAATCAAAAACTTGGGGTAGATTTGCTAAATAATGGTGTCATAATTATTACTACCAAAAAACAAAAAGACTCAAACAAATTAGAAGGACTTACTTTTGTGCTTACTGGAACATTAGCAAATTTGACTCGTGAAGAAATAACTGAGAAAATAAAAAACAATGGTGGACAAGTGATTGGCTCAGTCAGTAAAAAAACTTCTTATGTTGTGGCTGGAGAAAATCCTGGTAGTAAATACGACAAAGCTCAAGAATTAGGCGTAAATATTTTGGATGAAAATGGATTTTTGAAATTATTATAAAGAGAATTTAGTTTAAAAATTTGTGATATTGAAATGGTAGGGACAGGTCTAGACCTGTCCCTACGAACGTGTCTAAAAATTTTAATTTTTTGTGATATTAAACAGATCTAAACCTTTATAATTTTATTTTTTAGTAATTTTTTTTATTCTTGCAATATTGGTAGTGTCTTGCTATAATATCTCTATTATCAAACAATTATGAACTTGGACAAAGAACAAATTTTGCAAATAGCTACTTTGGCACGTTTGCAATTAGAAGAGGAAAAAATAGACATGTACAGTGAGCAGTTGTCCACTGTTTTTGATTATATAAACATGTTGTCACAAGTAAATACTGACGATGTAGTAGAGACTACTCAAGTTACTGGTCTGCAAGATATAGTGCGTGAAGATATAGTATCAGATTCTTCAGAAGAAAAAAGACAAAAATTGATAACCCTTTTTCCTGAAAAAGTTGGTGATTTACTAAAAGTTGATGCTGTCTTTGAAAACGCTGATTAAGACGGATTTTGAAACGCGGACTAACGCGGAAATTCTACCTAGATTTACACTGATATTTATTATGAAAAAATTAAATGAACTTACAATTAAAGAAGCTTACGAAGGTTTGAAAAAAGGAGAATTTACTTCTGTAGATTTGACCAAAGCTTGTTTAGAAAGAATAAAAAAAAGAAACAAAGATATCAATGCTTTTGTTTCTATTTTTGAAAGCAGTGCTTTGGCAGAAGCCAAAAAAGCTGATGAGATAATTGCTAGTGGCAAACAACAAATATTGACTGGTATTCCTTTTGCAGTCAAAGACGCTATTGATACTCTAGATCTTCGTTCGACTGGATCAGCCAAAATTTTGGATAATTATGTACCACCTTTTGAAGCCACGGTGATTGTTAAGATTCGTGCTCAAGGTGCTGTGCTTGTTGGTAAGAATAATTGTGATGCTTTTGGTCATGGCGCTAGCAATGAAAATTCAATGTATGGACATGTAGCCAATCCACACGATCTTACCAAAGTCTCTGGGGGTTCTTCAGGTGGTTCAGCAGCAGCTGTGGCGGATAATCAATGTATTTTTGCTATTGGCGAAGATACGGGTGGCTCTATTCGTCAGCCAGCTAGTTTTTGTGGTATTGTGGGACTTCGTCCAAACTATGGTCGTAATTCTCGTTATGGTATTATGGCAATGGCTAGTTCATTAGACACTGTTGGACCAATGGGGAAGACTGTAGAGGATGTTGCTATACTCATGGAAGTAATGGCTGGACAAGATGACAAGGACGCTACAACTATAATTGACAAAGTACCAAAGTATAGTAAAAATTTGAATAAAAAAAATAAATTTGTAATTGGTTTACCAAAAGAATATTTTTCCGTTCAAGGCGGATCCGTCTCGGGTGGAGAAGCTGAAGGTATGAATGATGAAGTCAAAAAAATAATTGAAAATAAAATTGAAACAATCAAAAAAAATAAAAGTTTAGAAGTTGAATTCAAAGAAGTTTCTTTGCCTTATACTAAATATGGACTGCCTGTTTATTATATTATTGTACCTAGCGAAGACAGCTCCAACCTTGGTCGTCTTGATGGGGTGCGCTATGGTGTGAGATCTAGTGAAGCACATGACTTGTACAACATTTATGCCAAATCCCGTGGGGAAGGTTTTCCCGAAGAAGTAAAACGTCGTATTATGGTTGGTACTTATAGTTTGTCTTCTGGTTATTATGATGCTTATTATAACAAAGCACAAAAAGTAAGAACACTGATTATTGAAGATTTCAATCAAGCTTTTGCTCAGGTAGATTTGCTTCTTACCCCAACTTCACCTTTTACTGCTTTTGGTATTGGTGAAAAGAAAGAAAATATTATGGCTATGTATTTGGCTGATATGTTTGTTAGTCCTAGTGCAGTCGCTGGTTTGCCTGCTATTTCTGTTCCTTGTGGCAAAGATAGTAAAAATTTGCCAGTTGGAATACAAATAATTGGTCCTAGATTAGGTGAGGAAAAACTCCTTAATTTTGCGAGTTTGGTGGAGGGTGTATAATTAAATTTTATTTTGAAAAATATATATTTCCAAATAATTAACAATGGAACAGTGGGTCAGTGGTACAGTGTCTTTCAGAATCCACAGATCCTCACGTCATTTCGACTTGCTTCGCGTCGAAATTCCTCAGGATTAACTATAATATATGAAAAAGGAGACCATCAAAAAAAAACAACAAGTTGTCAAGAAAGATTTTAGTTATGCCCTAAACGAAAGTGGTGATTTTCGTGAATCATGGCGTATTTTTCGTATTATGTCGGAGTTTGTGGAAGGTTATCAATTCTTATCTCAGATGGAACGTGAAGTTACTATACTTGGTTCAGCTCGTATCAAACCAGAAAATAAATTTTATAAAATAGCCGAACAAATTGGTACTCTTTTGGGTAAAAATGGTTTTACTGTGATTACTGGTGGTGGTCCTGGTATTATGGAAGCTTCCAACAAAGGTGCTTTTGAGGCTGGTGGAAATTCAGTAGGTCTAAATATTCAATTGCCTTTTGAACAACGTATCAATCCTTATGTCAAATATTCTACAGCTTTTTATTATTTCTTTACTCGCAAGGTGATGCTTATTTCACCATCCAACGCTTTTATTTATTTTCCTGGTGGTTTTGGCACAATGGATGAATTTTTTGAAGTAGTAGATTTGATGGAATTGGGCAAGATGCAACGTTCTCCAATAATTTTGGTAGGTAAAGAATTTTGGCAACCACTTTTGGATTTTTTGAAAAATAAATCTGTGCCTTTTGGTTCTATTACTATAGAAGAAATAAATAGTTGGCATGTGGTAGAGACAGCGCAAGAAGCTTTTGAATTTATCAAAGATATAAAAGAACCAGTCAATGTCTGTGAACTTGATCCAACTAATTTTCATTGTGAAGATGGTGGCACTGATTGGAAAATTTTCAAAATTATGGCGGAGTTGGTAGAAGGTTTTGAATTTTTGACTGGTATGATTGAAGATGTTACAGTCTTGGGTACTCGCTCTATGAGTAAAGACTCTCCATATTATGAGTCTGCTTATCAATTGGGTAGAGCTTTGGCTAAAAATAATTTTATGACAATTACTGGTGGTGGCACTGGAATTATGGAAGCAGCCAACAAAGGTGCTTTTGAAATGGGTGGAGAATCTATTGGAATTAGTATGAAACATGGTAGTAGAGATAATTACAATGCTTATGTCAAAAAAGCTATCAGTTTTAATTTTCCTTTTACTCGTAAATTAATTATTACTGCACCATCCAAAGCCTTTGTCTTTTTCCCTGGTGGTTTTGGAACATTACACCAGCTTTTCGAAGTGTTAACTCTTATTCAGACTAAGAAAATGGAACGTATTCCTGTAATTCTTTTTGGTCATGATTTCTGGGGGCCACTTCATGCTTTTATAAAGCAAATTTTTGTGCATGAATTTGAGACAACAGGGGATGAAGATGATGAAATTTATCAGATTGTGGATAATGTAGATAGTGCGATGGATCTTATAAATGATTTTCGTAAGTAGTCTTAGTAGTCCATAAAGTTTGTAAAGTTTGTAAAGTCCATAAAGTCAAAAGCCATCGTTGCTTTTGACTTTTTTTTGAAAAAAGCTTAGACTAGTAGCGTCAGCTTTTATTTTTTAAAGACTTTAGACCTTATGGACTTTAAGGACTTTTGACTTTAAGGACTTTTGACTAATCTGGAGAGTTCGCATAGTGGTCGAGTGCACCACCTTGGAAAGGTGGCATATCCGAAAGGGTATCGAGAGTTCGAATCTCTCACTCTCCGCCAGATTGGCAAATTTTAACTGATAGGAATATAATAAAAAGTATCAAAAATTTTTTAATTCAACTCATAACTCTATGAATTTAAAGTTCACAAACTTTGCAGTATTTATAATTTTTTTTGGCATTGCTCTCATTGAAGCTGTTCAAAAACAAAATTGGTTAGAGGCGACACTTTTTCTGGCTTTGGGTATATTATCTCTTTGGGCGGATTTTAATTTTAAAAAACCATTAAAATAAAAAAGTGAGGTTTTATAAGGCTATCTAGTGGTTTGAATTAGAAAAACTATGTCCAAAATAAATTTACCAGAAAAATTATTAGATCGTTTAGATCTGATTTTTGGAAAAAGTAATTTACAAAAAATTTTGACTACTTTCAAAGCACGTCAGACTACTTTTCGAGTAAATACTTTGAAAAATGGTAAGGTAGAAGTTTTACAAAAATTACAACAAAATGGTTTCAAAGTAAAAAGAGTAGCTTGGTTTGCCGATGCTTTTATTCTAGAAAACAAAAGTCAGTCTGAACTAATGAAAACGGATTTATTTATTGATGGAAAAATCTATCTACAAAGTCTGGCCAGTATGGTGCCTGTCATAGTATTAGATCCAAAAGTAGGGGATAAAGTTTTGGATTTGACCTCAGCTCCTGGCAGTAAAACTAGTCAGATTGCTATGATGATGAATAAAAATGGAGAATTAGTTGCCAATGAAATAGACAAAATTCGTTTTGAAAAGCTGGTTCACAATATGAATTTACTGGGAATAATTGATGAGAAAAAAGAAGATTGGAAGTTTGAACTAATAAATGAAGATGGAATAAAAATTTTTGAAAAATATAAAGATTATTTTGATAAGGTTTTGCTTGATGCTCCTTGTAGTGCTGAAGCTAGAATAGATTTGTCTGATCGTCGTAGTTATTCTTATTGGAATGAAAAAAATATTAAAGATCATGCTTTTTTACAAAAAAAATTATTATTCTCTGCTTGGTCTTGTCTGAAGAAAGGTGGTATGTTGGTGTATTCTACTTGTACTTTTGCGCCTGAAGAAAATGAAAGTCAAATTGTGTGGCTCAAAGAAAAATTTGGTGCAGAATTGGAAATAGAAAAAATTGAAATAAAGGGTCTTGAAAAAAGTAGAAGTTTACCTGAATGGAGAGACATAAAATTTGATAAAGAGATAAACAATTGTTGTCGAATTTTACCTGACAAATATATTGAAGGATTTTTTGTGGTAAAGATAAAGAAGAAGTGACGATTAATAAATAAGAAGCAAGAAACTACCTGAGGTGAACTGGGCCCCAAAAAGTAGACACGAAAGTGTCTACTTTTTAAGTTATGGTGTAAAATACCATAAGTAAAATAATAATTTACCAAACTATGTTTAACCAAGAACAAATAAAAGAATTGTTAAGTAACGAGAATGTAGTAAGATGTAGTTCTACTTCCATTACTTACAGCGAAGAGTTTAAAGTATTGGCTATTAGCCAATACCTAGAAGAAGGTTCTAGTCCAAATATAATATTTGTAGAAGCTGGATTTA
>MNVC01000009.1 GCA_001871435.1 Candidatus Magasanikbacteria bacterium CG1_02_32_51 | reverse complement strand
TACCTAATTTTGGTACATAAACGAGTACATTTGTTGTTCCCAGATCAATTCCTACTTTTCTCATAAACACCTTTAGTTGATTACTTTTTTATTATTTACTCAATTTACTAAATTAAAAATTATAATTATTTTATACCAGTATTGTCCCATTGTCATATTGCCCAATTGTGATTTTTAATTTGAAAATTATTGACAATTTGACAACCTGTCCGCCTTTGTGTCCGCCTTGTGTGGGGGTGGAGGGTGGATGGGTCAGTGGGACAATAGGACAATATTAAGTTAAAATTTAACATCAAACTCCAAATCTTCTTTTAAATCTGAGCTATAATTATAAATATTATCATTCCAATCTACCTCATTTTCAGCTGGCAAAGCAGAAGATACTACTCTAGTAGTATCAAATTCCAGATGCATAGTCAAATCAACGTTATTCATACCAATCTGTCTTTGCACTAATAAACTATAATTTTTGTTCTGGATAATTTTTGTAATATTGCTTGGTAAACTATAAGTAAAATTAACTGTTTTTTGTTTACCAGGTTCAATAGATAAATAAGTGCCAAACCATTGTTTACCATTTTCTACTCCAGAATCTACTTCAAAATTATTTTTAATATTATTTTTTTGCCAAATTTGATCACCCACTTGTACTGAAATTAATTTTGAATCAAGTGGTACATAAACACGAGCATAGGTAAGATATTTAGTAGTACGCCAATCAAAACTTCCTGTATGAGTATAGACCATACTTGCTACAGCTTTGTAGTAATCTTTGTCAAGACTAAGATTATAATTCAAATTACGTTTGATAACTCTGTCGGTTTTAAGAGCACCCAAATTGGCATCTACCCACATTATGTAATCTCCTGAATTTTCTTTCATACGTCCAGACCAATCATGTTCATCTACTATTTTTTGGATATTTGGAGACAAAGAGTAGATTACTATATTTTTATCATTTAGTAAACTCAAAGCCAATTCTTGATAAATATAAATATTTTTGAAAAAATTATCTTTCAAATGATTCATAAGAGCTAACATAAAAGTTTTCATGATATCTTTTCTCTCCGAAAAACTAATACCTTTATCATCATAACCATATTCTACTTCATACTCCAATTTTTCTATCACATTGTCAGCAGTGAATTCTATTTCCTCTACCACAAATGGTCCTGTAACTTTCATCAATTTTTCCAAAGCATCTATCGTAATACCAATAACTCCAGAAATATCTTTGGCACCAATATTATCTCCAGCTTGATAAAATTCCAAAGTCTTTTTTGAACTTTCCACAAAATCCGGTGACCAATTACTATCACGAAAAAACCATCTATCTACTTTCAGTTTTTCAGTCATAATTTTTGGTGGAGTTAATGCCGAAGAAGAAACATTAATATTTTCGGTACCACCCATTTGTAAAATATTTGTTTTACCTTGATCAAAATGTAATGTAGCATAAGAACCAATAAATCCACCACCAGGACGTAATTCTGTATTATTCAAAAATAAAATTAAATAAGTCTTTGGGGAATCAAAACCTAATAAACTTGGAAATAAATTTACAAGCTGAGCATTATCCTCTCCAAATTTATTGACAATTTGTTGTTGGACAAAATTTGACTGTAACAATTTTTCTGGTGTTAAATTTTTTATCCAACTATAGACAAAAAAAACACCACCAAACAAAATTACAAAAATAGATAGTAATATCCAAGGCCATTTTTTTCTTTTTCTGTAAGTTAACAAATTCATAAAATATTTTTAAAAAAATTATTTTCTTTTTTTCTGAGATACATCAAAACCCAAATATTTGCCAAACATCAAACGTGTTACAGCTTCAATAGAAGGAATTGCTGAAACAAAAATCATTGATAAAGGTAATAATGCCCACTGTAAAAGCATAATAATATAAAGATACTTTGGTTGAACTTTCTTCGGTTTTGGTAATAGTGGTAAACTAAAAAAAGCAGATAAAAACAAACCAACCATAGCCAAAGACATAAGTTTTTCCAGCATATGTGGAGCATTCAAGAATATAACACTTTGTCTAATACTATCATCTGCTAACCACAAAGGTAAACGACCTAAGATAGTAATAATAATAGCTGCCAAAGACCAAGACCATTTTCCTTCCCATTCTACAAAAACCCATTTTATTTTTTTCCATAATGGAATATTTGGATGTTTTTTGAATTCCCAAATTAAATATGGGACATGCTCCACACCCCAAGCCCAACGTCTTTGTTGTTTGTACAAATTGGTGATACTTTTCCACCAATTGTCATCTCTGACTGTATCCATTGAAACAGGAATATACATTGGCGTTACATTATAATTACCTTCATAAGCCAAAAGACATTGATAAAAAATTCTAGAATCTTCACTAACAATCCTTTTTTCATGAAAACCAGCCTTCACCAAAGCCGTAAAACTCATAGAATGTGAAGAAAAAGTAACCAAAGCATCTTGACGAGCTAGGGACGTCATCATCCAAAAAGTCGTACCAAAAGCCATAACACGAAGCACAGACGGTGACTCCCACATATTATTATTATAAAGAGCTACTGGTTGAAAAGATGTTCTAGTAGGATCTGGACTAATACAATACAAATAAGTCAAATAAGCAAAATAACTTTCATGACAAATAGTATCAATATCAAAAACTGTTACAATTACATCTTCGTATTTCCAACCTTTGCCATCCACATATTCTTTAACAATTTGTTCTGAATAAAATAAATTGGAACCTTTACCAGGATTTTCATCAGGCAAATCAACAGGATGTAATGTAAATAATATATGATCAAACGCAAAACCAAAATTTTCTTTGACTTTTACAAAAATGCTTTTACAATGTTCTTCTTTACGAGCTTCACCGGCAATGATTATAGTAAATTTATTTTTATCATAGATAGACATTTCTAAACTTTTTAAAGCATCTTCTACAACTCCCCACTCTTCATTGTAAACTGTCAAAAAAACTAAGTGCTGTTTACTATCATAATCTGGAATTTCATGATACAACGCTTCTTTCCAATTTATTTTTCTTATTTTGTGAAAACGTCTCCAAGCAACAAGTAAATAAAACACAAAATTAACTACTTTTAAAACCCAATAAACATCAAACACAATAATAAAATAAATCATCCATAAAGGTTTGAAAATAGAAAAAACTATTCCCAAAATAAGTGTTAGCCAAATAGAAAGTCCTGGCAAAAACTCATAAAATCTATATTTTTGATAATCTGTAAGCATAGTGTGTCATTATCTCGATCCTGACGCGTAGCAAGTCAGGAGAGAGATCTGTAGACTCTGAAAACTTAGTATTCTAAATACGTCTTTCAGAATCATCCAATGTTAATTTAAATTAAAAACATTATACTTAAGAAAGATCCTTCACCAAACTTACTTCGTGTCTGGTTCAGGATTTCTTAACTCCACCAATATTTGGTTCACCACTGTAAGTAGCTGAAATATAATGACCTTTTGGTTGTTTCAAAAGTTTTGAAATCAGGGTTTGAATTTTATCCACATCTTTGATTTTAATAGCCAATAAGGAAATATTCAAAACAAAAGCAAAAGTGTTGGCAACTACACAAGCAATTCTAGTACTAGTAAAAGATCCTGTACCCACTACAACCATTATCCCTTTTAGATTTTCTTTGTCCAAATTATTCTCTTGTAAAAAGCTATCAATACACAAAAGTAACTCACGATTTTGTCCAAAATATCTTTTTTTAATACTATTTTCTTCATCAAAAAGAACCAAATGAATTTGGTCTTTTTGAGACATGTCAATCAATAAAAACATAGTTAATATAGTTAGGACACGAAATACCTACCTGCCAGCAGGCACGGCGAAAGTTACTAAAGTATGAACATTGTCGGGTTCCCCCTCGAGGAGGATTAAGGGGGTGTTACCAATGTAATTACTTCTAACACAGTAACACCTCCCTAACCCTCCTCAAGGAGGGAGCTCTTCTAGAAAGTCTTTTTGTAATTTCGTACATTTCGTATTTCGTATCCAATTGGAGATTAAACTCCCAACTTATTTATAACTTTCAAATTATCTGCTTCAAATAAAGCATACAAAAATTTATCCATCACATATTTTCTATCCATAAATTCTTCTTCAGTCATCACAGTATAACGAATATTAAAACCAAAGTCTTTTTCATAATCCTCTACAATTTTTGCCAATACCCTTGGTTTTATTTTTCCAACCACCAACAAATCTGTTGGAGCTTTTTTGTCATTGGTAAATTCACCAGATAATACAAGCAGTCGCGTATCAGACATTTTTTTTTCGAATGCTTGTATAAATTTTCTTTGTGCTACTATTTTATCTTTGATTAGTAAAGCTTGTAATTCTGAGTAAATTATTGATTCAGGATTAAGTTCAAAATATTTACGTAATTTTTCACCTATCTCCAATTCATTAGAATCTTCTTTTATTTTTACTTCTTTTTCTCGTACAATATCCATAGACAAAAGAATTTCTAATTCACGACGCACAGCATTTATTTGTACTCCAACCAACCTTGACAACTCACGTACAAAAAAAGCTCTTTCATTTTCAGTATAAAAAATCCTTAATAATTTTAATCTAGTTTTTGAACCAAATAGTTGTTCAAGCATATTTTGTATGGATAATAATTTAAAGTAAAAAAATAGATAATTTAGGTAGTCCTAAAAAATAGATCAAAAAAACTAGCAATTAATTTGTAATTATAGTATAATAACTAACGAAGATAAAGTCAAAGGCTCTATAAAAAAAGAACCAATTTACTAAGTTTTTTCATTTATGAAAAATGGGCTAGAAATTCAGGAATTTTTTGTTGAAGGTAGCAATCAACGCGCTTCACATGTCCTACTTCATATAACCGAACCTATCACCCAAAATGAAAAAGATAAGGGTTATTTTTTTGCTGTTATAGAAGTAAACAATAGCTACTCCGAACAAATTGGTCAATTACAACAAATCATAGATGATATAGAGATAAAGTATTATAATGAAGAAAATACTGACATAAACAATTATTTTGAAAGTATTTTACAAGAAATAAATCAACAAAGCCACAGCGTCTTACATTATAAAGACAGTCATATAACGGTTCTTGTTGGTATTTTACAAAAACGTCATTTGACTTTAGCTTATCATAATACCCCAATTGCCTATCTTTTTTATAATACCCAAAATGGTTTGCAAGGTTCTGAAATTATTGATAAAAATGAAAAAGAAACTCCAGAACAACTTTTTTCTTCAGTGGTAGAAGGCGAAATGAAAGATGATGATTATTTGTATGTTGCTAGCGCTAGTGTAAGTGAACATTTTTCCCCAGATAGAGTTAGAAAAATAATTCAAAACAAAGCTACTAGACAAGGTGCCTTGCACATTCAAAAAGTATTAGACAATTTGAAAGATGAATATTCTTTTGGTGGTATAGTCTTTCATACTCCAAAACCACAAATAGAAATAAAACGTTATCAAAATACTAAAGCAGATGCCCTTGGTTCTCAAGCTTCTATGAATGAACTTCTAAATACTACTAGAAACACGGCTGATACATTGTCACCTTCTTTGCTAAAAAATTTAAAAGATAAATTTTTATCCTTATTCAAAAAAGAAAAACCAATAACTAACCCTACAGAAAAAAAATCCACCAAACAAAATAATCGTGACATCACAACACATAGCAATATTGAAACTAATTTTAGAAGCAATAAAAAAAACAAAAATAAAAAAATATCTGAAAAGATTTTAATATTATTTGGTAGAAGTTTAGTACTAATTTTCAATAGTATCTTTTTTGTAATCAAAAAAATAATAACAACTTTAGCAACATGGCTAACAAATATCTTTTATTTAATAACCAACAAATCTGGACAAAGAACTATAATTATAGACAGATTTAGAAATACTCTAAACGAAAGAAAAGAAAAAATCAAAAATGTTAGTATAATAAGCAAAATACTTTTTTTAGCTCTAATACTTATTGCTATTATATTTTTGGGGAGTATTATATATATAAAAATAAAAGACAACAAAGAAGCCAAACTAGCTCAATATGAAACTATGATACAAAATATAATTGACAAAAAGGATGAAGCCGAAGCAAAATTATTATATGGTGAAGAAGGAAAAGCTCTTGAAATTTTGAATGAAACACAAAATCTAATTAATAATTTGCCACAAGATAATGAAACAAAAATTAATAAATACATTGAACTAAAAAATGCTACTGATAATATATTGAACAAATTACAAAAAATGAATTCAGTAATTACAGAAGTCATAGCTGATTTCAATAATAACAAACCAAGCAGTCCTCTACAAAAAATCATCAACTTTAATAATAATATTTTTGTCTACTCTAACGACGACAAAAATATGTATCAAGTAAATCTTATCTCCAAAGAAATACAAATAAAAAATCATGAAAATCAACCAAATCTAATAGCAGCTGACACTCCAAAAGAAGATGACAAAATAGTTTTTCTAACAAAAAATAATTCAATATTTGAATATAACAAATCTACAGAGTCTTTATCAAACAAAGATATTAGTTTTCCAATTGATAATGCAAAAATAGAAAATCTTGTTATTTACAACCGAAAACTCTATACACTAAGCCCTATCAATGATCAAATATACAAACATAGTCAGACTCAAACCGGCTATGATAGAGGCACAGCTTGGATAACTAAAAAATCTAGCTCTTTATCCAAAGCTATTTCTATTGCTATAGATGGCAATGTCTTTGTACTTACTTCTGATGCCAAAATTTTGCATTTTTATGGTGGTGAAGAAAAAGTTTTTGCCATACAAGGTGTTCATCCTGAATTACAAAATCCTACCAAAATTTGGACTTATGCTAATTCTGACTATCTCTATATTTTGGAACCAACCAATAGACGCGTGGTTTTATTAGACAAAGATGGCAACTTCATCGAACAATTTACTTCTAGTGATTGGAAAAATCCAAATGATATGCTAGTAGATCAAGATAACAAAATCGTTTATATTTTGGATGACAATAAGATATATAAGTTTTCGACGAAATAGTAGCTATAATTTAGAAATTTTGAATTTTAAACAATCCAAATCCGTCACCCTGAATTTAATTCAGGGTCTTTTGTAAATAAAGACGTTTTTTATAAGAAAGATGTTGAAACAAGTTCAGCATGACAGTGACAATTTCGGCATGATAATTATCACTTCTTAAACAATTTATAAATTTACAATTATCAAAAAAGAGACGTCTTCAAAAGTACGTCTCTTTAATTTTTATAAACTTTAAAAAGTTTATTTTAGAGTAACTGTAGCTCCAGTTTCTTCTAATTGTTTTTTCAATTCTTCAGCTTCAACTTTCTTAACATTTTCTTTGATAGTTTTTGGTGCTCCATCTACCAATGCTTTGGCATCAGCTAGACCAAGACCAGTAATAGTTTTTACAGCTTTGATAACACTAATTTTGTTACCACCAACAGCTGTAAGCTCTACTATGAATTCATTTTTTTCAGCTACAGCTTCACCACCAGCAACAGCTCCAGGAGCAGCCATCATCATAGCAGGTGCAGCAGAACTAACACCAAATTTTTCTTCTAGAACTTTTACAAGTTCAGCAAGATCTAATACAGACATTTTTTCTACCATCTCTACAAGAGATTGGAATTTTTCAGGGACTACTACGTCCTTTTTTTCTTCTGACATAATTTTATCAATTAAAAATTTTTATAAATTTACACTTTGGCTTCTTTGATAGCATTCATTACGTTAACTAATCCACGTAAATTACCAGCAAGGACATTTACAAATCCTGAAACTGGAGCATTCAAAGTACCTACCAATTGACCAAGTAATTGATGTTTGTTTGGTAATTTTGATAATTCATTTACCTTTTCGGCTGAAATAAAATTACCTTCCAAAAGTCCACCAAACAAAGAAACAATACTATGACCTTTGGCAAAATTAGCTACAACCTGAGCAGGAGCTACTTCATCTTCTTTTCCTAAGAAAACAGCAACACTACCCTCAAATTGTTTTGTATCTATATCTAAACCTAAATCTTTCAAAATACGTTTCAATAATGTCTTCTTGCTAGCATGCACTAGGATGTTTTGTTCACGACATTTTTGACGTAATTCTTCTGATTCAGAAACTTTTAGACCTTGATAATTTGCAAAGACAGCTGAAGTAGAATTCTTGAAATCATTCAACAAATTCTCTGAAGCTTGTTCTTTTTCCAATCTTGTTTTTGCCATAAAATTTTTTTCTTTCTTATTGCTTATTTTTCAATAAACTGATAAATAGACAATAAAAAAAGTGGTTTAAAACCACAGAACTCTAGAAAATCGACCTTTTATCACAAAAAGTGTAAATTTTTTCCTCGGTAGTCTGATATATTAACACCTTTCAATTCTTAGGATAAAGCCTCTTTAACTGAGAACTTTACCCGCCGAAGCCCTAAAGGGCAAAGGTGGGCTACTGTCTATGGGTGCTGATATATTACTATAATGGTTAGAGATTGTCAAGTCTATGTACAGGATGACCACATCGTAGACAAGTGCATAGTTTTTTCTGCAAATTCTAAAGGGGTTAAGTAATTAAGTGTTTCATGTGGTCTAACAGAGTTGTATTCTACTAGCCATTCAGTTAGTTTTTTGTTAAAAACTGTTGTATCA
>MNVC01000042.1 GCA_001871435.1 Candidatus Magasanikbacteria bacterium CG1_02_32_51 | reverse complement strand
ATAGACAACGCTCCAACAGAATCTTTCTTTGGTCATTTCAAAGATGATGTAGATTACAAACATTGTAAAAACTTAAATGAATTAAATAATCTAATCTCTAATTATATGGATTATTACAATAATCACCGTCAACAATGGGCAATAAAAAAGATGACTCCTGTACAATACAAGAATCATCTTCTTTCCCTCCAAATCTAATTTCGTTGTTTTTTATCCGTGTCTACTAAACGGGGTACAGTTCAGTTTTCATGTTTTTTTGTTCTAGTGTTTTGATGAAAAATAGTGTAAAATAAAGGAGTACTATGTAAGAAAGATCTTTCGCTGTATCCTCAGCTCAAGATAACAAAATAAATGAAAACACATTCAATCGCCAAAAATACCATGTTTATGACAGTGGCCTCTATTTTACAGAAGGTCGTATCTTTTGTTTACTTTGCTATCGTGGCTCGTCAGATAGGGGCTACTGGCACTGGCAAATATTTTTTTGCTTTGTCTTTTACCACGATTTTTGTCGTATTTGTGGATATAGGATTGACCAATGTCTTGATAAGAGAGGGTGCCAAAATAAAAGAAAAAATACAAGAATATTTTTCCAGTATTTTATTTGTAAAATTGTTTTTGGGTATTCTTAGTTATCTAACAGTTTTTGTAGTTATAAATTTGATGGGATATGAAGTAGAAACCAAATATTTAGTATATGTTTCTGCTATCACTATGCTGTCAGATTCTTGGAACTTGACTTTGTATGGTACTCTGCGAGCCTTTGGTAATTTGAAATATGAAGCCCTCGGTCTTAGTGTGAGTCAAGCCCTGACCTTTATTTTAGGTACAATATTTTTGTTTACTGGGAAGCCTTTGATTTATCTCATGTATGCCTTTTTGGTACCTAGTTTTCTCAATGCTATATATGTTGGTTGTATTGTTGGTTTCAAATACAAATTGAAGTTTACAATGCGTTATGACAAAAAAGTACTTAAATATATTATTCCCATAGTTATACCTTTTGCTTTGGCAGCTATTTTTGGGAGAGTGTATTCTTTTATTGATTCTATATTTTTGTCAAAGATTTCTGGAGACCAAATTTTGGGTTGGTATAGTGTTCCATCAAAAATTGCTTATGCATTGAACTTCATTCCAATGGCATTGGTGGCTGCACTTTATCCAAAGTTTAGTGAATATTTTTTGTATGATAAAAAGAAATTGAATTTTGTTT
This sequence comes from Candidatus Magasanikbacteria bacterium CG1_02_32_51, assembly GCA_001871435.1. Classification (GTDB taxonomy): domain Bacteria; phylum Patescibacteriota; class Patescibacteriia; order Magasanikbacterales; family UBA922; genus UBA1557. Next base: position 16,771 of record MNVC01000042.1, on the reverse strand, counting down.
TTCATCAGAGTATCAAATATTTGCTTTTGGTGTCCTTGCCTTTTGTAGTGATTGTCTTATTGCTTTCGCAAGATTTTATTGTAGCTTTTTTTCGAAATGAATATTTGAATTCGGTTTTGCCATTGAAGATTTTGATAATTGGAGTAGTCTTTGCTTTTCTAAATTTTATCTTCGGGGCAGTACTCAATGCTTGTGACAGGCAAAAAACTCAAACAACTCTTATTGGAGTGATGATGGTAGTAAATATTGTTTTGAATCTGTTATTTATACCACATTTTGGGGCTGTAGGAGCTTCTCTGGCTGCTTTGTTGGGTAATGTCGGCTTATCTATCTTGAGTTTGTTTTTTATCGCAAAATTCAACAAGTTTGATTTCAATTTTTTGAATAAAATGTTTGTTCAGCTTTTGCTAACTATCTTGGTGATGTACACAGTAACTTTCTTTACAGATAAATATTTTGGTTTTATTGTAGCTTTTGTGGCTGGTAGTATTACGTATGTCATTATGCTATTTTTGACAAAAGCTTTGACTAGAAATCATTTTAGAGAAATGTTAGTTTTAACTAGTAAATAAAGCATTGGTTATGTATGGAAAATAATTTAAATAACAAATCCAGTAGAGACAACAGATCCAGCTAAAATTTTTTCTCAACATATCTTTATTTATTTAAAAAATATTTGTATAATTGTCTTAAATAAACTAATAAACTACCTCGCAGCATCGTGCTCAAGGCTGATCAGTCCTTTGGCTGAAGCTATGAGGAATTAAACCTTGTCCGCCTTGGGCGGATTAAACTTTTTTATGAAAAAAACTCTTATTATTACCTTTGAATTTCCTCCTCAAATTGGTGGTATAGCGACTTATGTAGATCAATTTGCTAGTGCTCTTAACCAAGAAAAAACTGTAGTTTTAGCACCAATTTATAAAGATAAAAAAATTGCTCAGGATTTTGATAAAAATAAAAAATATAAAATAATTAGAAAGAATTTTTTGTTACCAAAATTATTTTGGCCTAGATGGCTTAAAATGTTTTTTCAAGTTAAAAAGATTGTTAGACAAGAAAAAATAGAATTATTAATTATTAACCATGTTTTGCCAGTAGGTTATGTTGCTAGTCTAATTAAAAAATTTTTAAAAATTCCTTTTATAATTATTTCTCATGGTACAGATGTAATTTATGCTACGAGAACTAAATGGAAAACCAAAAGATTAAAAAAAATAATTTCAAAAACTGAACAAATAGTTTTCAATAGTGAGTCAATGAAAAGGCGTTTTTTGGAAAAATTACCAGAATTTGTCAGCAAATCTTTGGTAGTCTATCCTTGTCCTGATGTTGATTTTTTGATTCCACCACCTCAAGAAGAAATAGATATTTTACGAGAAAAATTGGCTTTACAAGGCAAAAAAGTGATTTTGACAGTTGCTCGTATGGAAGATGGTAAAGGTTATCCTCATCTGGTGCGAGTTTTGCCGACTGTACTAAAACAAGAACCGCATACAGTCTGGGTCATTGTTGGTGATGGACCAAAAAAAGAAGAAATTATGAAAGAAATCCAAGTCCGTTCTTTGCAAAATGTCGTGCGTTATATTGGCAATGTTCCACATAGTGAAATAAAAAAATATTATTATTTGGCTGATTTGTTTGTTTTATTGACACATCCTGATGGTGATAGAGAAGAGGGACTAGGTTTGGTATTTCTTGAAGCAGAAAGTTGTGGCTTGCCAGTGATTGCTGGAAAAAGTGGTGGAGTAGAAGAAGTAGTATTAAATGCTCAAACAGGAATTGTCATAGATATTAGACAAAATGCTATGTCTATGGATGAAACAATTGTGGAGATGTTGAAAAATAGAAATTATGCTTTGTCTTTGGCAAAAAATGCTAGAGAAAGAATTATTACTGAATTTGTTTGGGAACACCAGTTAAAAAAAATATTACCTTGGTTAGGTACTTTGAAATAAAGTTTTATATAATGTATAATTTTTAGTATATGAAAGATCTAAAATTGAAAGAACAGGAGAGGATTTTAAATCAAGTTTTGCAGTATGGGCTTACCAAAATTTGGTTTTATTTGTTAGGTATTTTATTTTTGTTGGTGGCTGCATTTTTTATGTTTTGGTTTTTTTTGCATGATTGGTGGGGGATAACTTTGTTTATTTTATTAATACTTTTGGGATTTTTTATTATCTTTAGAAATTATTATTTATGGAAGAAAAATATTTTTTATATAACTACTCACCGTCTGATAGATATAGAACAAAGAGGCTTTTTTGAAAGAATTGTGTCCGAAATTCCGTATGATCAAATAGAGGATGTTCATGGCAAAATTAGTGGCATCTTGGGTATGGTCTTAAAATTTGGAAATGTCTATATTCAGACAGGTGCTGGAAGAGTAAAAATAGTTTTGAATAATATCAAAAGACCTTTACAATTACAACAACAAATAAATGAATTGCGAGAACGTTATTTGAGTAAATATAATTATGATTTTAGTGGTGATGTAGTCTCGGTCATTGCTGATAAATTGTATGAATTAGAATTACCTGATCTTTACAAAGTAAAAAAAGTGCTTGATAACAGGATAAATAAATTAGGTAAATAATTTTGTTATTCCCGTTGCGCTTTTTTTGTGTTATAATATAAATTAATCCTTATTTATTCTAAATTTTCATGATTGGTAAAAATACAGAAAAGGTAGGAATTAAAAAGCGTTTTTTTGGCTCTCGCTTATTTTTGTTTATTATGTTTGGTTTGGCTGTAGTGGTGGCTGTTGGCTATGCTCGAGCTTATTATCAGGATTACAAAATTAAACAAGAGATAAAAAATTTGCAAGATGAAGTATCATCATTGAAAAAGAAAAAAATAAATACTATTGATATATTAAAATATGTTTCTAGTACTGCTTATGTAGAAGATCAAGCAAGGACTGAATTGAATATGAAAAAACCTGGTGAGAATGTAGTTTTTGTTAATAATTCTGGAGAAGATACAAAAAGTAATACTACGCAAGATAATATTAGTAACAGTGGACAATTTATTTCAAATAGGTTAAAATGGTTATACTATTTTATTCATAAACCTCTTTTAAAAGAGGAATAATTAATTAAATATTATGTCAGAAGAACAAAAAATGACTCCAGAAAAGGAGGAAAAAGAACCAGAGATGGCTCTGCACAGTGACGAAAATTCAAGTGTAAAATCTAAAATGAACACCAACAAAAAGGTCAATTCATTAGCAATGATTTTTGGTGGTTTTGTCGTTTCTTTGGTAGTTGCATTTTTGATTTTTTATGGAGTGGCTGTAGCTCAAGTAAAAAACTTGTCTAGAACTAACTTCACTTTGAAATCAGCAAATCTGTTACATTTGCCAATTGCTAGTATCAATAGTCAAAAAATCTTTTATTCAGATTATGTTGATAATATACAAGCCATGGAAAAATTTTATAAGACTGATACTAGTGGCGAAAAAGAACCCAGTAATGATGAAAAATCTGATTTTATTTTAAGTCGTTTGCTTATAAATAATTTGGTTGGACAAGTAGCTAAAGAATTTAATGTAAGTGTTAGCCAAGATGATATAAACAAAGTAGCTAATGAACAAATCATTCCGGGTTTTGCTGACAGGGCAGCAGCTGAAACAGAAATTCAAAATAGATATGGTTGGACTTTTGATGAATTTTTGCAAAAAATAGTTTATCCAACAGAAGTAGAAAAGAGATTATCTGAAAAGTATAATCAAGATCATCCAGCTGATGATAGCTCCAATGAAGCTATACGTACTCAAGCTTTGGAAATTCTTCAACAAATAAAAGATGGAAAAGACTTTGCTGAAATGGCCAAACAATATGGTTCAGATGGTACCAAAGAACAAGGTGGTGATTTAGGCTGGTTTGGTCGTGGTCAAATGGTACCAGAATTTGAAACTGTAGCTTTTTCTCTCAAAAAAGGTGAACTTAATTCAGATTTGGTAAAAACACAATATGGTTATCATATTTTGCAGGTTACTAATAAACGTACTACCAAAGATGATGCTGGTAATGATGTAGAAGAAGTGCAAGCTCGTCATATTTTGTTTCCAATACAAAATAATAGTGGTGAGGCTTTCCGTAATTTTATGAATGATAAATTAAAAACTGCAGATATCAAGATTATTGCCAATGTACATAATCCTTTTGAAGATTTATTTAATACAAGTAGTACCAATCCTACAGCTAATCCAGATACTTCAAACACAAATACTGAAACTGCTACTGATACTAATAAATAATCAATAAAAATTATTCTGCCTAATATAAAATTAGGTAGAATGTGCGGGTGTAGTATAATGGCTATTATGTCGGCTTCCCAAGCCGAAGAAAGGAGTTCGATTCTCCTTATCCGCTCAATACACTGATTACATTGATTTCAAAAAGATTACACTGAAATTCTTTATAATAAAGATAAAAACCTATCAAAATGCCGATCTAGCTTAATTGGTAGAGCAATGGTATCGTAAACCATAGGTTATGGGTTCAAGTCCCGTGATCGGCTCTATTGTGGATTTTTTTGAATTATTTATAGTACAAAAAATATTTTTGTGTTATGATATTTATCATATGATTACTCTAAAAAGTGTTACCAAAAAATATAGTGCTGATAGTACTGGCTTAAGTGGTGTTGATTTGCATATAGAAAATGGTGAATTTGTATCAATTGTTGGACAAAGTGGTACTGGTAAAACTACGATGATAAAATTACTTATAGCTGAAGAAAAAGCTACCTCAGGTGTGATTGAAGTAGGTGGTTGGGATATTACTAGAATTTCTAATTCTGATATTCCACTACTCCGTCGTCAAATCGGAGTTATTTTTCAAGATTTCAAACTTTTGCCAAAAAAAACTGTAGCTGAAAATGTTGCTTTTGCACTAGAAGTTGCTGGAGAAAAACGTTCTCGTATCAAACAAGTGGTTCCTAGAGTTTTAGATATTGTTGGTCTTGTTCATAAGTTAGATAGATATCCACACCAATTGTCTGGTGGTGAACAACAACGTGTCGCTATGGCACGTTCTTTGGTTCATAGACCAAAGATTTTATTGGCTGATGAGCCAACTGGTAATCTTGATTCTATAAACACTCAAGAAATTATTGATATTTTAAAAAAAATAAATGAATTTGGTACTACAATTTTGTTAGTTACCCACAATAGGGAAGTAGTAAATCAACTCAAACGTCGGGTGGTTACTCTATATGATGGTAGAATAATTTCTGACGAAAATAAAGGTAAATATCGTTTATAATAATTTTATGTTTTCAGGATTTTTTCGTATTATAAAATTTTCTTTTCAAGAAATAATTCGTAATATGAGTTTGTCTGTTATGACTGTACTTATTTTGATTCTGATGCTTTTGTCTATCAATACTTTGATGGTAGTAAAAGTATTGACCGATGAATCTGTAGCAGCTGTAAAAAAACAAATTGATGTTAGTATTTATTTTAATCCTGAAGCAACTTTGGATGAAATACAAGAAATTCGTGATTATGTTAGTGCTTTTCCAGAAGTAGAAAAAGAAACATTTTTTAATAGTGAAGAAGTTTTTGCTAACTTCAAAAAAAGTTATGCTAATAATCCTGATGTGCTTTCTTCTTTGGATGAGATTGGTACAAATCCTTTAGGACCTACTCTTATTATCAAGACTCGTGATCCAAAAGATTATACCAAAATTATTACAGCTCTTAGTGTTCCAGAGTATGAAAACATTATAGAAGCCAAGACTTTTGGAGATACTCAGACAGCTATTGATCGTATTCACGTCATTACTACCAATGTCCAGAAGTTTACCTATTTTTTGACAATTCTATTTGCGGTAATTGCCTTTATAATCATTTTTAACACGATTAGAGTGGCTATCTATACTCAGCGTACTGAAATAGGTATAAAACGTCTTGTAGGGGCTACAAATTGGTTTATACAAGGTCCTTATATTGTTGAATCTTTTCTTTTTAGTATTATTAGCGTTGGTTTAACATACTTACTTGTGGATTTCTTTTTGAAATTTCTAGATCTTTATATTAGTGTTATCTTTGAAAAGAATAATTTACTTTCTAATTATTTGTCACAAAATTTAGTGTCTATTATAGGTATTGAATTTGGAGTAGTATTTTTACTTACTATCGTATCAAGTGGCTTGGCAATGCGTAGATACTTGCGTACTTAGATTATAAAAATACTAGAACATAAAAATATTAAAATAATTTTAAAACCAAAAAATAACCTTGAAATTAGAGGTTATTTTTATATTTTAATACTTTTATATTTTTATATTTCTCACCAGAGTTTAACTTTCTGTATCTTTGCCATCACTAGTCGTATTTTTTCATAACTTATTTCATCTGGTAAATTTATTTTTATGGGAGAAAGCTTGGTATAATCTTCAGCCTTACTCATAGCTATTAAGATTTGTTTTTCTTCGTCTTTGGTAATAAAATTTTCTATCGGTAAATCACCATCATCTTCTATATGCCAACGTATTAGATGTTGAAACACAGTACTCACACCAAGTGATCTTATTTTGGCAATTTGTTCTACTGTTTTACCATCTTTATACATATTGACAGTTTCCAAGACTGTATTGGATAGGGAATGAAAGATGCTTGATGTTTTTTCTTTTTTGATACTTTTTGCTTCTTCCCATTGAAAATTTAGACAAATATCACAAGCTCCACAACCAGTGTTTGGAATATTAACTACATCAGGATCAGCAAAATAATTTAGAATAGTCTTGCGTCGGCAAGTGTTACTTTCAGCATAGCTACTGATAGTCTGTAATTTTTCATATTGAGAATTAGCAATTTTGTTTATTTCAACAAAAGTCTTGCCTTGTTTTTTCATTTCTTCTTTACTTTTTTGTAAGAAAAAATGTCGTAAGCCAATATCGGCTTTGCTATGTAAAAGTATACAATAAGCAGTCTCACCATCACGTCCAGCACGTCCAGCTTCTTGGTAATAGCCTTCCATACTACTTGGTAAGCCAGCATGTATTACAAAACGAATATCAGCCTTATCTACGCCCATACCAAAAGCAATAGTCGCCACAATTACTTTGAATTTGTTTTCCATGAAATTTTCTTGAACCTGTCGTCTGGCATTTTTTTCTAAACCAGCGTGATAAGCAACTGCTGTGATATTTGCTTTGTTGAGAAAGTCAGCAATTTTTTCAGTTTCTTTGCGACTAATAGCATAGATAATTCCAGATCCTTTCATTGATCCTGTAAGCCTTAGTATTTCTTGGTAGCGAGTATTTTTTTTTAGATTATCTCTGACAAAGAAACGCAAATTTGGTCTATCAAAACCACGCACAAAAATTTGAGGATTTTGTAAATCAAGATTTTTGATAATATCATCGCGGACTTCTGGAGTAGCTGTAGCTGTAAAAGCAGTCACTGTTGGACGTTTTTTTAATGAAGCAATAAAATCTTTTATCAGACGATAATGTGGACGAAAATCATGACCCCATTCTGAGACACAATGTGCTTCGTCCACAGCCACAATATCCAAATTTATTTTAGTAAGTAATTCTTTTAATAATTTGTTATTCAAACCTTCGGGGGCCATATAGATGATGTGACTTTCGCCAGTTTCTATTTCTTTGATAGCATTTTTTATTTCGTCCAAATTCAAGGTACTGTTGATAAGTACTGCGTTGAGTCCACGTGCTTTCAAACTGTCTACCTGGTCTTTCATGAGGGCAATAAGAGGGGAAATGACAAGAGTAACTTTTTGTTCAGCTAGAGCTGGTAGCTGGTAACACAAAGATTTGCCTCCACCAGTGGGCATGAGAGCAATGACATCTTGTCCAGAGATGATAGCTTGGACTATTTCTTCTTGTCCGGGACGGAAGTTTTCGAAATTGAAGTATTGTTTTAGTTTGGTATTTAGCACATTGATTTCACTGAGTGATTGATTAGACTATTTTACTATATTTATGGATTATGTACAATTGTTGATTTTCTTATTATAAATAAAAAAATTGTCTTGGAAGAGAGACAATTTTTTTATAATATAAATATTTTGTGAGATATTTAGCCATCGACTAAACCTACTCACTAGTTTTCAAAGACTGTGGATAAGTGGGTTTTAAATTCTGTTTATTTTCGGTATAATGATATTATAGCGTTAAATCATCTAATTTGTCAATTATATTATGCCTAATTTAACCCCAAAACAAAAGAAGATTTTTGATTTTATAAAAGTTTTTATTAATGAAAAAGGATATTCGCCTACTTTTGAGGAAATAAAGAAGCGTTTTAGACTCAAAGCTTTGTCAGGTGTTTACCAGCACGTAGACGCTCTTATAAACAAAGGTTACATTACCAGAAATGAAAATGCTACCCGCGGACTGGGTATAAGAGAGGCTGGCAAGATTGATACAATTGAAATACCGTTAGTAGGAACTATCACGGCTGGTCAACCAATTGAAGCAATAGAAACGAGGGGTAATACTATTACAATTGCTCGTGATACATATTTTGATCCAGAACAACTATACGCTTTGAAAGTTGTTGGTGACAGTATGATTGAAGATGGGATTTTTGATGGTGATATGGTGGTGATAAAAAAACAGGAAACTGCTGATAATGGTCAGACAGTTGTTGCCGTTATAGATGAAAATGAAGCAACCCTGAAAAAGCTTTATCGTGAAAAAAATAGATTTAGACTTCAACCGGCAAATCAAAATTTACTTCCGATTTTTAGAACAGAAGTAGAAGTTCGTGGTATTGTAATAAAAATAATTAGAGATTTTAATAACCAATTAAAAAAAACAAAACAGTTTAAAACCATTGATCTTTTTGCTGGTGTAGGAGGTATAAGGCTGGGTTTTGAAGAAGAAGAATTTGAAACAGTTTTTGCCAATGATTTTGAACCACAATGTAAAGATACTTATGATCTGAACTTTGATGGCACTAAATTATTTGTTGAAGATATAATGAAACTCAATGAAAAAAAACTTCCTGATTTTGATTTTTTGCTCGGCGGTTTTCCATGTCAGGCATTTTCAATCGCCGGCTTTAGAGAGGGTTTTGAAGATAAAAAGGGTCGTGGTAATTTATTTCTTGATGTTGCAAGAATTTTGAAGGAAAAACAGCCAATGGGTTTTATGTTGGAGAATGTAAAAAATCTTAAAGGACATGACAACGGTAAAACATTTAAGATTATAATGGAAACGCTTGAGGCTTTGGGTTACTATGTAAAAGCTAAGGTATTAAATAGTATGGAGTATGGAAACATACCACAAAACAGAGAGAGAATTTATATTGTGGGCTTTAAGGATAAAAGACATTATGAAAAATTTAATTTTCCTCCAACAATAAAATTAACAAGAAAAATAACTGATTTGTTAGAAAATAATGTTGATGAAAAATATTATTACAATGGTAAGCCATTATTCAAAAATTTGAAAGATGAGGTTGTTAATCCAAACACAGTTTATCAATGGCGTAGAAAATATGTGCGTGAAAATAAAAAAGGAGTTTGTCCTACTTTAACAGCTAATATGGGAATGGGTGGTCATAATGTACCAATTATTAAGGACAAAAAAGGAATCAGAAAACTGACTCCTCTCGAATGTGCTAGAATACAGGGCTTTCCAATGGACTTTAAACTTCCAAAAAATATATCCGATTCTGCATTATATAAACAGTTTGGTAACTCTGTAACTGTTCCAGTTGTAAGAGCTGTTGCTATCCAAATTAAAAAAGCTATTTCTTAAAATTTATTACCATACTTTTACATCTTTTGCGATTGGTTTAATTTTATTATATTTTATAATTTCTTTTATACTCATTCGCGGACGTCTTTTTTCTTCTTGTTGTTGTTTCATCGTCTGTCCTTTGTTTACCCTGTTTGAATAAATTAGGTCATTTGGTATAAGGTACACGTTGAAAGTTCCATCAAGTTTTCCATTATTAAAAAAATCTACAAAATATAGATCATCCCACTCTGATTTTGGACCAAAGGATGTTACATCACCTTCTATGCTTGTTGCTTTAATTTGTTCCCTACGCGATTTGTCTGTATTGATTGTATCAAAGGAAACTTTACCTATTCCTTTGACTTTTTTTACATATCTAACTGAGCCACTAAAAACACAAAACATACCTTCTGAAATAACTTCTGGTATATTAACACCCCTACCGTATTTTTTTAAACCTAAGTTTAATTTTCTCCAAAGGTCAAATAATCTTTTAAATTCTTTTCCATCACTTTTATCAAGATAAGCGATTTGGATTTCGACTTTATGTTTGTCTAAAATTACCTCCCTATTTTCTATTTTCATAAATATTTTTTAAAAGCGGGTGGCAAACTGGAAAAATAATAATGTATTTCGCCTAACACCCATTATAAAAACTCCTCAAAATAATAGCTAAATTATACTATATTTTTTGTATAAATGTATTAACATAACCATATATACAATAACACAAAAACAACCCCTATTCAAGAGATTGTTTTAATGTCTTTATCTCATCAAAATAATAGCTAAAATACGCTGTATTTCTTTAATTTATTCTTTATAGGAAGTTTTCTATAAGATTGTAATTATTATAGTGTTTTTCATGGAATAAAGCAAGAATTTATAAAATTTAGTTGTCTAAATACTCAGAAATATGATAGTATATGCCTTATATGCAAACACCATACAGAAAAGCAGGAAAATATACTTTACAGCCCAATGACCCTTATCTTAGTCAAGATAAGTATTTAGATTTGGAAAGGGAATTGGATAAATTACTCAAAAAAAGACCATTTGCCACTTCTGAAGTAAGTCGCTTGGCTGAACTTGGTGACTTTTCCGAAAATGTAGAATATCAGCTGGCCAAAGGGAAATTGCGTGGTATCAATGGGGCTATATCTAAGATTCAAGTTCAACTCAATAGTGCTATACTGATAGATCAAAAAGGGGAGAGTACTAATATTGATTTAGGAAGTGTTGTGATTGTGAAAGTAAATGGCAAAGAAAAACAATATAAAATTTTAGGCTCTAGTGAAAGTAAACCGGAAAAAGGTATTATTTCTCATAATTCACCAATTGCTCAATTACTTTTGGGTAAGAAAGTTGGTGATAAAGTGAGTCTGAAACTGAAAGATAAAAGTGTGGAGTATGAAATTATGAAGGTTAATTGAAATTAATTAACATAAAATAAAAATATCTATTCTGTAGATATTTTTATTTTGTAGTTTTCAATTTTATCAAATATAGATTTCCATCTGTGAAAAATTGATCGCCAACAAAATTTTTGCCAAGTATTGGATCTACGGTTTTTTCTTTTGAAAAATATTCTATCATATTTGTATTTTGCAAATCCGTGAATAATAGTTCTCTTTCGGTATCAATATCAGGACTTATCCTATGAGTGATACCCCATTTTATTCCTTCATCAAAACTGGCAGTACCAAGATAAATAAGATAGCCTTCAGTTGTGGTATAAGCTGTTTTCCAAAATCTAGCATGATGGCGTTGTCTGACATTATTTGTTGTACTAGCTTTTTCAAAACCAAAATCATTGGTTTTGGCATTCCAAAAACTAGGAGTCATTGGTGCTGTTTCATACGGTTTTTTGAAAAGAGCTGTTTGGACTAGTTTGTAGGTATTGTTTAGATCAATAATGTCAGCTAACTGCCAAGAAGCATTGTCAAAAATTGTTAAAAAATCTTGTTCACTTTTGGCTATAATTACCAAAGAAATTGGTTCTTGTCTTTGACCTGCAAGAGTCTCTGTATATCTAAGTTGTTCAGAAGTAAAGATTTCAAAAACATTGTTTAAAGTTGGATTTTGAGTAATGGCATTTTTGATAGTCAAAGGTGGACGAAAAGACAAGGTTAAAAAAACAGAAGATAAAATAGTAAAAAAAATAATGGAGTAACTATATATTTTTAATTTTTTAGTTATTTTTTCTTCTTTGATTATTTTTTTACTAAATAAATATTGATTGATACTAATACCAATAATAAGCCATAAAGTACCTAATAAATAACCTCCCCAAACATCACTGACATAATGTACTCCTAAATAAATACGACTAAAACCAATTAAGATAATAAACAACAGAGTAGTAAAGAAAGTATTTACTTTGATTCGCCAAGAGTTGCATTCTCTGATTATAATATAAGCCAAAAAACCATATAAAGCTACAGCGATAGCAGTATGGGCACTTGGGAAAGAAAAAGATTTTTCCAAATAAACAGAAAATTCTGTTCTAGGACGGTGAAAAAATATTTTTGCTAAGTAGGCAAAAATAGTACTACCAACTATTGTAGTCAAAAGTGGTATTATATAGGTTCGTTTTTTTATAATCCATAAAATAAAAATACTAGAAGTTGTAATTAATAAAATAGTTTTGAACATGCCAAGTGCTGTGACAGACATAAAAAATTTGATGAGTTCACTATCTCTAAACAATAATATAAGATTGACTACCCTAATATCTACATCAGTAATAATTTCTGACTTTATGAGTGATTCCATTGATCCACCAAGTAAAAAGAGAATATAAACAAAAGATAAAAATAAGAAAGTAAGAGTACGACCAGAAAATTTGCTTTTGTCAAAGCGATTTGTCAAAAAAGTAAAAAACTTTTGGTGTTTTGTTAGGTATTTTTGTATATCAGTATTTTGTCTAATAGCTAATTTGAATGATTTCCAAATAGAAGTCAAAAATAGGAAAAATTGTTTGCCACTTTTGATTATGAAATTTTTTATAATATAAAATATAATCAAAAATAATACAAAAAGAAGTATAAAAAATCCAGCTCTAGATAACCAAGTTTTGGCAGTATCTAAAGATTGAGTGAAGAAATAGCCAGGTAAAATCCACAAGAGACTCCAGCCAATAGCACCTAGTATGTTCCAGATAGTGAATTGTAATTTTTTCATTTTTACAGTGCCAGCTACTAGTGGAACAAGTTCTTTGATGCTAGGTATAAAGCGTCCTAGAAAAATACTTTTTGAGCCATGTATATCCAAGAAAAGGTGAGCTTTTTCTATATGTTTAGGTTTGATAAACCAAAAACCTTTTTCAAAAATTTTGGAGCCAAATTTTCTGCCAATATAATAATTTATATTGTCACCAATCACAGCCCCGAAAGCAGCAAAAAAAATCAAATCCCCAATATCAAAATTTCCTCTAGCCGCCAAAGCACCCATAATGAGTATTATGGTAGATCCTGGTATAAAAAAACCTATGCCGATTGTGGTTTCAATCATAGCAAAAAAGAAGGCTACCCAATAGCCTAAAAGGTGTAAATTTTCAAAAGATAATAATAATTGATTTATAATGTCCATAATTAGAGATATTATAGTATAATATCTGGTTTTTGTATAATTTTGATAGAAACAAAACACATGCTATGTACCAAATTTATTGACAACTAACCAAAAATATGAGATTATATATCACGTTTAATCCGCCCAAGGCGGACAAGGTTTAATTCCTCGTAGCTTGCTATGAAATAATCCAATTGATACCTCGTTCCCGATTAAATCGGGACTGCGAGGTAGTTCATCAAATTTATAACAATTTTATGGCCGAAGATGTATTACTTAGATTTGACAATGTTACATTTGAATACTCAGACAAAAAGACAGTACTTGATGAAGTAGCTTTTTCGGTTCGCAAAGGTTCAAAATTGACATTAATGGGACAAAATGGTGCAGGTAAAAGTACAATTTTTAAGCTTATCAAAGGTGAATTAAAACCTAATCGTGGCAATGTTTTTATTACCAACGAAGCAAGTATTGGTACAGCTGAACAAATAATTGCCAAACAAGATTTGGATTTGACTGTAGAAAAATATTTTAGTAGGGCTTTTGTACAAATACCTGGTAATATCAAAAGTAAAATTAGCAAAGTAATGGATGCTGTGAATTTGACTGTGCCAATTGATAGAAAAGTAGGTGATTTGTCTGGTGGACAACAGGCTAGAATACTTTTGGCTTTTGCTCTTATTCAAAATCCAGATATTTTACTTTTGGATGAACCAACTAATAATTTAGATAGAGAAGGTATTGATCATCTTATCCAATTTCTTGTGATGTATGATAAGACTGTAATTGTGATTTCTCATGATGCTGATTTTTTGAATTGTTTTACTGAAGGTGTGATTTATCTAGATGTCTTTACTAAGAAAGTAGAAATTTATGTTGGTGATTATTATTCTGTAGTAGAAGAAATTCAAAATAGAATTGATAGAGAAATAAAAAAGAATGCTCAACTTGAAAAACAAATTTTAGACAACAAAGAAAAAGTAAATTTTTTTTCCAACAAAGGTGGTAAAATGCGTAAATTAGCTAGTAAACTTCGTGAAGAAATTGAGGATTTTGAAGAAAACAAAATTGAAGTACGCCGTGAGGATAAGACTATTAGAGAATTTATTATTCCAAATCAAGAAATCATCGGACAAATAGTAACTATCAACTCTATAAAAATAATCAAAAATTATGAAGCAATTGTTAAAAAAGTAGATATAATTTTGAGACAAAAAGATAGACTACTTATTGTTGGTCCAAATGGTATTGGCAAAAGTACGCTTTTGCGTTCTTTGATAAATAATACAAGCGAAGGTGTTAGTATTTTGAAAAATACACGTATTGGCTATTATAGCCAAGATTTTGCTACATTGGACTATGATCAAACAGTTTTTGATTCTTTACAGAGTGTCGTACAAGAGGGAACTACTGTTCAAGATATGCGTGCCATAGCTGCCGGATTTTTGTTTTCTGGTGAAATGATGGGACTCAAAATTTCTCATTTGTCTGAGGGACAAAAAGGTCTTTTGTCCTTTGCTAGATTAGTATTATTACAACCTGGTTTGTTAGTTTTGGACGAACCTACTAATCATATCAATTTTCGTCATATTCCTGTTCTGGCCAAAGCTATCAATGATTATGAAGGTACTATTATTCTTATTAGTCATATGCCAGATTTTGTCAAAGAAATTAGATTTGATCAAGAATTGGATTTGGGACGGTATTAGTTTTGATTAGAGAACTTATAAGATTTGTCGATTTTGTGAAGTTTGTGAGTCTTTGCTATTGCTTTTTATTTCAAACTGTGCTATACTCTGCGATAGATTACATTTAAGTAATTTTGAATATTTTATATGGGAAGTTTTAATCGTGATAGTAGTAGATCTAGTGGTGGTTTTAGTCGTGGTGGTTTTGGTGGTGGTAAGTCATTTGGTGGTAGTAGAGGTGGTAGAGATGGCGAAAGACCAACCATGCACAAAGCTGTTTGCAGTGAATGTGGTGACAATTGTGAAATCCCATTTAGACCAACTGGTGATAGACCAGTATTTTGTAGTAATTGTTTTTCTAAACAACAAGACGGTGGTGGCTCAGCCCCAAGAAGAAACAGTTTTGGTGGAGATAGAAATGACAGACACGAAAGACGTGAAAGACCAAGTTTTGGTGGTGATAGAGAAATGTTTGACGCTACTTGCGACAAATGTGGCAACAACTGTCAAGTACCTTTCAAACCAACTTCTGGCAAACCTGTTTTTTGTAGTGATTGTTTTGATAAAAAAGGTACTAGAGACAGTGGTGGTAGTAGAGATTCAGGAGAAGTTATGGGACAAATCAAAATGTTGAACAACAAATTTGATAAACTAATAGCTATTTTGACTCCGGGTTCTTCTGTTGAAAAACCTGCCAAAGTAAATAAAGAAAAAAAAGAAGATACAACTTTTGATGCTCCAGTCGAAAAAACTGCAGAAGTAAAAAAAGTTAGAAAACCAAAAACAGAAAAGAAAGTTGCTAAAGCAAAAAAAGTAGCAACCAAAAATAAGAAATAATTTTTTCGAAATCAAAAAAGATGTATCATATAGATACATCTTTTTATTTCAGTTAGTATCTTCTACTATATACACTTCTCTTAACAAAGCGTATACTAAAAACAAGAGATAAATCAAGATGAATTTTATTCATCGTTTATTCATTAATTCTATGTTGTGGACAATTGCTGTTATTTTAATCATTTTGTGGTTATTGGGTCTAGTCACTAGTTATACTTTGGGAGGTTTCATTCATATCTTATTAGTAATCGCTATCGTAGTAGTATTAATTAGAGTTATCAAAGGTCAAAAAATAGTTTAGAGCGTGATATTTTGTAGGTAATATTTATTTATAATTATAAATTGTATGGATTCAACTAATTCTCCTAGTACCAAGCCTTTGTATCGTGGTACCCAAATTGTTTGGTATCTTGTTGGTCTGATTGATATTTTGCTCATGTTCCGTTTTTTGCTTAAGTTATTTGGTGCCAATATTAGAGCTGGTTTTACTAATTTTATTTACACAGCTTCATCGCCTTTTGTGTCACCATTCAATAGTGTGTTTGGTGTAAGTAGAGTAGAAGGTAGTGTATTTGAGTGGACAACTATTTTAGCGATGCTTGTTTACCTACTTGTTGCTTGGGGTATTGTCAAACTTTTATTGATTGGTAAAACTGTTTCCACACCAGAGGCAGCTGACAAACTTAAAGAAGAATAAAATTAAATTTAAAAATAAAAATCACCTTTTTTGAACTGGGCCCCAAAAAGTAGACACGAAAGTGTCTACTTTTTAAGTTATGGTGTAAAATACCATAAGTAAAATAATAATTTACCAAACTATGTTTAACCAAGAACAAATAAAAGAATTGTTAAGTAACGAGAATGTAGTAAGATGTAGTTCTACTTCCATTACTTACAGCGAAGAGTTTAAAGTATTGGCTATTAGCCAATACCTAGAAGAAGGTTCT
>MNVC01000025.1 GCA_001871435.1 Candidatus Magasanikbacteria bacterium CG1_02_32_51 | reverse complement strand
GAACGAGGTACCAACGAAAACACCAACGGACTAATCAGACAATATTTTCCCAAAGGCACAGATTTTTACAAAGTATCCAGATATGAAGTGAAAAGAGCACAACATCAATTAAATGGACGCCCGAGAAAAACTTTGAACTACTCCACACCCTACAAGGTCTTTAATCAATTAATTAATTCTTAACACTGTTGCGTTAGAAGTTGGGGACTACCTTATTTAAATAACAAAATTCTCAAGATACTTAAAGAACGTCTACCACGTTTCCAAAATCTTTCGCAAAGAAAAAATTTTCCTTAGGAAAGATCCCTCGTCTTCTTTCAGAGACTCAGGATGTATGATGATCATGAGCATGAAACAACCCTGTCCCACTACCATACAATTTTTGTAAAGTCTCTGGTGTAATCACCACTTCTGGTGCACCAAAACAAATCATTTCTTTGTTTAGACAAATCACTGACTTGGTGTATTTATTGACGATATTCAATTCATGCGAAACTATCAGACAAGTTGTTCCTCTATCTTCATTTATTTTCTTTATCAAATCATAGATAGTTTTTTCTCCGGCAATATCAATACCAGTAGAAGGTTCATCAAAAATAAGAATCTCTTTTTCATGAAGCAAGGCTCTGGCAATCATCACGCGTTGAAATTGTCCGCCAGACAGATGACCTAATTGCTTTTGTTCAATATCTTCTAATCCCACTTCTCGCAACGCTTCAATAATATTTTTTTCATCATGACCTTTTTTGCCACACTTTTCCAAACTCATAAATTCATGCACACTGATAGGAATTGTCCTATCAAATTCAAACTTCTGTGGTACATAACCAATTTTTTGTCTAACATCTTTTGGTTTTTTACCATCTATTGTGATACTACCTTGTGTCGGACTAAGCACACCAATAATATTTTGAAGTAATGTCGTCTTACCACTACCATTTGGTCCGATGATGGCCACGATATCTCCTTTTTCAATAACAAAAGAAACATTCTCCAGAGCTGTAAAATCGTGGAACTTATAGCTTAAGTTTTGTACCTTGATCAACATCATATATTTTAATTTGTAAATTTAATTATCTAAACAAAGTTTCAAATCAATTGTTCCACTGCCCCATTGTCTCATTGTTAAAATAATCTTTTCTTCAAAAACTACAGTGGAACAATGGTTCAATAGGACAATTCACAGTTTTAAATAATCTATTATTTTAGTTTAAAAAATTATTTTAATAACTCGTACACATTCTCCACATTGAACTCCATCATCTCAATATAACTATTACGTCCTTCTACTCCACCATTAGGATCCAAAACTTTTATATCCACTCCCAAATCTCTTGCAAAAGTCTTGATAGAATCTTGAGACAACTGTGGCTCTGCAAACAATGTTTTGATATTATAATCTTTGACAGCAATTTGCAATTCTTTCAAATACTGTGGTGTTGGTTCTTGACCTGGGAAAGGTTCAAAGCTAGCCACGATATCTAGACCATAATAATCTGCAAAATATCCCCAAGCATCATGAAAAACTACCAATTTATTATTTTCCAAACCACTAAGCTTTTCTTTCCAAACAATATCTCTAGCAAGTAAATTATTTATGAAATCTTCGGCTCTTTGATTGAAATAAACTTCATTCTCTGGAGATAAAACTGCCAATTGTTTACTCACGACCTTAGCTACAGAAATAGCATTCGTAGGATCAAGCCAATAGTGGGGATCATATTGTCCACTACCTTCTTCATCTGGATCAGGAGTATGATTTGAATCTTGAATATCAAATGGTTTCAAAGTAATTGTTTTACTCAAATCAAAAATCTGACTATCAGGTACAGAACTAATTATATTTTGAGACCAATTGTCTAAACCCTGACCAACTACAAATAAGGTTTTTATTCCTTGCAAATTTTTTATTTGTGAAGTAGAAACTTCAAAAGTGTGTGGACTAGCTCCAGGCGGAAGCACCAAAGACACCTCAATTTTGTCTCCAGCAATTTCTCTTACTATATCATAAATAGGAAAAATAGTTACGGCTACTTTTAATTTGTCATTTGTTTTTTGTTTTGTTTGGAAATTCAATAAACAGCCAGACAAAAAGACAACTAACACCAAAGATAAAATACCAACAAAAATTATTTTTTTCATAAATTTAGTTACTACATTTTTTACAAAGTCCAGTCAAAGTCAATTGATGTTGGACATTGATAAAATTTTTGAAATCATCAAATGAATAAGTGCAAGCTACTTCTTCACTATAACCACATTTCTTACAAATAACATGATGATGAGGATCACGAGCCAAACAATATAATTTTTCATTATTTACATTTTCAATATTTACTAAGCCAAATTCTTCCAACAAATTCAAAACACGGTACACAGAAGCCTTATCTATAATTTTTATTTTTTGATGTATGTCTTGAGCAGAAATAGCAAAATGATTGTGCATCAAAACTTCCAAGACCTTTTCTCGTGGTTTGGTCAATTTGTAACCCTGTTGTTTTAGTTGTTCCAAAATGTCTTTCATAACCAAAATACTATATCACAATTGCAAATCATTTGCAATAGCTATTTATCCCCAGCTATGTTATACTACAGGCTGATTTTATTCTCCAATAATCAAAAATATGAAAATCAAATACTTTATTTTTGCTCTTATTTTATTCTTTTCTATTGTCTTGTTACCTACTATAGCTTTGGCTATTACCACAGACAACATACCAAAAACAACTAATATTAATACTCCAACCACAAGTATTGAACTAACAGAAGTTCCAGACATGGAATATAGCAAAGCTGTAATCTTAGAAATTAGTGAAGAAATTCGTAATCAAAATGATGGTAATCATACTGAAAGATACCAAAATTTCAAAGTCAAAATATTATCAGGAACAGAAAAAGGGATGAAAGTAAATGCCAAAAACCTCAATTCTACAAGTATTACCAACAAGATTGAACACCATAATATTGGCGAAAAGATAGTTATTAGTAAAACTTATTTGATAGATGGAAGTATCAATTACAACTATGTTGATACCTACAGACTCCCAGCTCTAATCATAATCTTTATTATCTTTGTTTTGCTTGTTCTTATTTTTGGTCGTCTAAAAGGTTTAGGTTCTTTACTTGGTCTTTTGTTTAGTATCTGTGTCTTAGGATTTTTTATTGTCCCCCAAATAGCCAAAGGAGCAAATCCCCTAATAATTACCATTATTGGTTCTCTTATTATTGTCGGCGTATCTTTATATTTAGCCCATGGTTTCAATCACAGAACCAATCTTTCAATGCTGAGTACACTACTTACTCTCACTATCTCTATTGGTTTGGCAACAATCTTTGTACATATGGCTACTTTGTTTGGCATGGGATCAGAAGATACTTTCTTTTTACAAACTACTCAATTTGACGATATAAATTTACAAGGTTTGTTATTGGCTGGAATAATTATTGGTACACTTGGTGTCTTGGATGATATTACCACTGCCCAGACTGCTATAGTTGGCGAACTACGCTTTGCTAATCCAGATCTCAACAAACATGAATTGAACAAACGAGCACTGGTTGTTGGTAAAGAACATATTTCATCATTAGTAAATACTTTAGTCTTAGCTTATGCTGGTGTTTCTTTACCATTATTTTTATTATTTTCTGTTTATCAAAATACACCTATTTGGTACACTATCAATAGCCAATTTATAGCTGAAGAAATTGTTCGTACTTTTGTGGGTAGTATTAGTCTTATTTTGGCAGTACCAATTTCTACTTATATTGCCACTCATTTTCTAAGTAAAAAAGATATCTCAAAAATGCATGAAAACAAATTCCACGAACACAATCACTAAAAAAATTTACTACAAAAATAAAAAATCATCAGCTTTCCAACTGATGATTTTGATAAAACATTTATTTTCAATAAATTGCTTGTGCAAGTGACAAATCAACCAATTGTGTATAATTAAAAACTTGTACTTGCTTAATCACTGGTATGTTTGGTTCCTTGACCAAAGCTTGATTTGGTTCATGTTCAAAATAATTAACTATCAATTTGTCATCTACAAATTCTATTGATTGTAATTTTATTCTATCACCAAGGAAAATATCATTACTACCTACAAAACCTTGGGGAGAACTAAGAAAAGCAAACAAAGAATAAAAACTTTTACTTCCACCATCATTTTCTGTAGCAATAAAAGCTATGTCTTCTAGACCATCAGCATTGAAATCTCCTTTCAAATCATAACCTAAATATTTTATTACCATTTTTTCAACAGAACTTGGAAACAATTCTTTTTCAAAAACACCATTTACAAAAGTAAAGGGGGTATCACGACGATAGTAGGTAGTATTCTTATATTCGCCATCAACTTTGATACTATTCACAATTGAATTGATAATTTTATCTATCTCTACTTCAAATTTAGCTTCTTCATCTAGACATTGTTGTTGTTCGGGATTATCATAATTGGTACATTGAGGAAATTGAGCTACAAAATTGATACTCAATAATTTCCCATTTCGTATAGTGCTATAATTATAATTATTATAAATTGAACCAGCTACTCCTTCACTAGAAATATTCATACAATATATTCTATCACCTATTTTTTTTGTGCTTGTCTTTCTGAAACACCATCACTAATTTCTGGACAAGTAAAAGCACTACTAGACAAAGTAATTTTTGGTGGCCAATCTGTAATATTAACAAATTTATAAACCGACAAATTTGGCAAAATCTGAAAACTTAAATTGTTGGCATCGTTTCTATAAACTTGAAAATCAAAAATATTTTCTTCTGGCAATACCGGATTTTCTTCACTGGATTGTGAAGTCGTAGATGTCTCATTGTTTGGACAAGTTGCAAACTCACAATTTGGGCCACTTCTAGCCACATATGACCCATTTGGACAAAGTTTGGCTTCCATAGTACAAGCAATTTGTCCATTGTTATTGTTTGTATTTGCAAAAGGGAAAAGTTGTTTAGAAAATAATTCAAAAACAACCAACAAAGAAACTAAAGCCAAAATTAAAAATAATAATAATATCATTATAGATTTTTTTCCCATCATATAATTTGTAATTAAAGATAATAAAATAATAAATAAACTCTAGTCTATTATTTTTTTATAATTTCAGTCTTCAAAAGATCTTCGCCTATACTAACCCAATTATCTAAACCTAAATACTTCATCTCCAAAATATAATCGGCGATAATTTGTTGTTTTTTTATTTCGTCATCCAATCCAGCCAAATATTTTGTGATAATTCCATATTGTTGTTGCATTCTTATTATATCATCTTCTATCTGTAACCACAATTGATTGTCATATGCCCATTTGACAAATTCTGGATCATTTTGTTTTTCGGCTAATGTATCCAAAATTCTTTGATCAATTTGCTCTACAGTAACTCCAGAATAACTTTTATTAGATAAATATTTTTTTATAGGTTCAATCATTTTATTTACATATTCTCCAGCAGTATTCGGATCATAAGGTATATCTTGGACATTGTAACTAGGACGCATAAACAAAGATATACGTTCAGGATGATTGGCCAAATCCATAGTTATAAGGACATCAACTATTTTTTCACTTTCATCAAAAGTCAAATCAGTCTTGACAATTTTGTACAAAATATAATGAAAAGGAATATCCAATTTTGATTTTTTTACTGGCAAAAATTTAGTAAGCAAACCTTTGATAAAAGTAGAATGGTTACGAGCTCTTTGTGGTTCACCAATAGTATAACCCTGACGCTGACGCAACCATTGCAAAGTCTCAGTAGTTGGTAATTTCAAATTACGCAAAATTCCCAAAGTTTCCGAAAAACCAACCATCGCTAAATAATCAGCTTTCTTACCCAAGATCTTTTCTATTTTGTCTATACCATAATCAAGTCCAGCTAGACCACAAGCATTGGAAATATAATAATCAGTAGAAGTATTTGCTTTGCCAAATGGCAAAGGAGAATAAGTACCACGCGGTACAGCTGTAATACTAACAGTATTATTGTTTTTGTTTATTTCAAGCATTTGAATCACATCACAGTGTCCAGCCGTCTGGCCAGCCCGACTATCTAGACCAAGTATCAAAACACGCACAATCCCATCTTCTCCAAAAGGATCTACATTTTCATCAATTTTTATTTCTTGTAATTGTCTATCTTTTATTATTTGTTCTATTTCCAAAGCTTGTTTATCTACTATTTTTTGTCCAACTTGTTCTTCTGGAGTTTGTTTGCTGTGCAAAACCAAATAAGGTACTATTGTCAAGATAGCCACACTAATTACAAAAATAATGATAAATTTTATTTTTTTATTTTTCATAATTGTATTTTACTATATTTTGAGAAAAATTAAAATGAATACAAAACTATAGAAATAAAAATAGATTGATCTGTATTTGCAAGTATGACAACAGATTATCCTTTAACAAAAAACAGCTCAAAATAGCTGTGTCATAATAGTTATAAATAGACAATTTGTCAAATAATCTTTGCCTTATCATCAATAACCAAAAATCTACAATAAATGTCTATTAAAAACCAAAATTGATTTACATTAGACATTTGGGTTCCTGCGCTGATTTGCACGAAGAACCCATTTGACTCCTAGACGTTCACAACGAACCAGTGTGGACTGATTGATGTGAACATCCCCGTGGATCTTGTGATCAGCGTACAGTGAGCTGCTTCAGATCCTTTTGTCCATTACAGAGCACGGCACTACTCAGGCCGTGACCTTTCTGATTCACAACCCCAACACTGTCGAGGCTGATGTTGTATCTCCCGAGTTTGGCTTCTTCTGGGAAGTCAAACCAGCCAACCACAGTGAAGATTTTACCTTCACTAGGGACAGCAATGAGGACTTGATCCTCATCACTGGCCGGCTGTGGCAGATAAACATTTGCTTCACTGGTACTAATCCTCTGCAGGAAACTTGTACCAATGAGTGTCTGTGTACCTTCCAAGACCTCAATGGCTATGATGTGAGGAGAACCATCTTCCGTGTGAAAGAGTGTATAGAGCATATCTTCATCACCATTACCTTTTGGTATTTTGATGTTTAAGGAGATGCTGACCACCCAGACACTCTCTGATGATTTGCAGGGGGTAACCATGATCTCGAAGAGGTCCACCTGTTCATCGGGCGAGACAGCGTTTTTGCTCCTAGGTAAAACACTGACCACCACATCCTTGCCAGTCTCCTCGCAGATGCGAAGGATATCTCCCTCATTTGAGGACGACACCGTCTCCACCGGACAACTGACAGAAGACCCCACCATTACCGTGGAAGCTTCATCAACAGTCCAGTTTATTTGTTGTTGATCTTCTTCATTACATCCCGACGACAGGATAATAATGAAGATGAATTTAAGAACTCGTGACAGCATGTTCTTCTTCCTATTTGCGTGTGAAACCAAAAACCGTTACCCGAAATACTTTTGGCACTTCAGATAACGGCATAGTATAAAGGAAAACTGTTTTTTTGTCAAGACGGTGTACTAACAAACGTGTGTATAAAAAACTTATGATAATATCAAAATAAATTATTTGTGAGAGTGTGTGGAACACCCTGCACACAAGTAACCTTTCATTGTGTCACCACAACAATGACAACAACCGCAATTATTACCATTGTTAAGCCAAAACCCATACAACTTAGATTGACTTTATATGCCTAGGCACTCCACACACCAAAAGAATATCTTATAATTTAGACAATGTCAAAAAATATCTCCTCCAGCATCCACACAAAAATGGTTTATTTTGGCATCTTCCAATAAAATATATTTTAGTTAAGATTAAAACAAAAAAAACAGTCCCGATTTTATCGGGACTGTTTTTGATTATTATTATTTTTATCTTTCCCCTCTCGCTTGATTATGTCCATACTGACGATCACGACGAAAGTTACGACGACGATTTTGATTCTGTCCTTGACCTTGACCACCACGCTGACGACTAGCAAAGTTTTGTCTTGTTGGTGCTGGATTATTTTGTTCTGGCATATAATTATTCACAGGTTCACGTGACATAATTGGTAAATTCAAAATAGGCAAAGATTTACGAATTAATTTTTCTATTTTTCTGATATCAGCTTTTTCGGGTGGTGTGACAAAAGAAATTGCTTTACCAAATTTACCAGCACGACCAGTACGCCCAATACGATGAACATAATCTTCAGAATTGTCCGGCAAATCAAAATTGATAACCAAAGAAATTTGTTTGACATCTATTCCTCTAGCGGCAATATCAGTTGCCACCATAATACGAAATCTACCTTTACTAAATCCATCTAGAGCAGTCTTACGTTGAGCTTGAGTACGATTGGAATGAATTTCAGTCACAGTATGATTGGCCAGACGAATATCACGAGTAATATGTTTGGCACCATGTTTGGTACGAGAAAAAATAAGAATAGTATCTTGTTTGTAAGTATTCAAAAGAGAATAAAGCAAACGCATTTTGTCTGATTTACTTACAATGAAAACTTCATGTTCTACATTTTCGGCCGAAGTACCTTGTGGAGCAATTTCAA
The DNA here is from genome assembly GCA_001871435.1 of Candidatus Magasanikbacteria bacterium CG1_02_32_51. Taxonomy (GTDB): domain Bacteria; phylum Patescibacteriota; class Patescibacteriia; order Magasanikbacterales; family UBA922; genus UBA1557. Next base: position 882 of record MNVC01000025.1, on the reverse strand, counting down.
TTCTAAGAGGCATTCTCATAAAAGCACTAGCCAAACTAGAAATGGATGGTGGCATAGTGGCTGAAAAAAGCATGGTTTGTTTTTCTTTTGGAGCTTTTTGTAAAATACGTCTTATTTGTGGTAAAAATCCAACATCAAGCATTCTGTCTGCTTCGTCCAAAATAAGCACTTTTACATTGTCCAATCTAAAATATCTTTGTTCCATCAAGTCGTCCAGACGACCAGGAGTAGCAATCACAATATGGGGATTATTCTTCAAATCCTTGATTTGGGGACGAGAAGATACACCACCAATAATTACAGCTGAACGCAAACCCAGTGGTCCACCAATTTGTTTCAAAGCATCAGTTACTTGTTGGGCTAATTCACGAGTTGGTACCAAGATCAAACCTTGACCTTTACCAGTGATTAAACGCTGAATAAGAGGTATCCCATAAGCTAGAGTCTTACCTGTACCAGTCTGAGCAATACCAACTACGTCTTTTCCTTCTAGAGCACCAGGAATTACCTGATGTTGAATAGGAGTTGGGGTCAAAAACCCCTTTTGTTTAAGAATTTCTAATAAATTCTTATTTATACCAAGGTCGTCAAAACGACCAGTATTTTGTTGTTTTTCTGTCATAAAAAAAATGTGTGACCCAATATTTAAGAGGTCACACAATTTATCCACCTTGGACGAAATGACACAAAAAAAATCGAGTCGCAAAATCTATGTAGATCATGCATATAAATTAAGACCTCACTATAGCAAAAAAACGCTACTTTGTCAAGACTTTGTACAGGATGACCACATCGTAGACAAGTGCATAGTTTTTTCTGCGAATTCTAAAGGGGTTAAGTAATTAAGTGTTTCATGTGGTCTAACAGAGTTGTATTCTACTA
>MNVC01000003.1 GCA_001871435.1 Candidatus Magasanikbacteria bacterium CG1_02_32_51 | reverse complement strand
TGGAAGGTGGGCTTATGCAGACGCTATGCCTATTATTCCGTATCTAAAAGTCGGGCTCCTGCCGATTCTTCAAATGACTCTCTTACTGCCTCTCTCAATGTATCTAACCAAAAAAATCGCTCCGCTTTCTAAAACTTTCGGACTGTAAAATTTGGATCAGCCCGCCAAAAAATCCAAAAAGCCCGCGCGGATTCCTCCCCAGACCCCTCCTGCGCGCGGACAAATGCAAAAACAAAAGTCAGCCGAGGTTTTGCCAAATCCTTTCCCCCAGAAAATAGTTTTGGCAAAACTGAGTCTGCATTTTGCCCCGCCACACTGCCTGAATACTTGGAAGGCAGAACCCCAAAAGGTGAAGTGTCTGGAATTATCAGTTGGCACCCCGATCGTTTGGCACGCAATTCTGTGGACGGCGGACAGATAATCTACTTTCTCGACATCGGAAACCTTGCGAGCCTCAAATTCCCTAGCCACTGGTTTGAAAACACACCACAGGGCAAATTCTCGCTGTCTATGGCCTTCGTGCAAAGCAAATACTATGTAGATTCTCTTTTCGAGAACACAAAAAGAGGACTTCGCCAAAAAGTCAGAATGGGTATATTCCCAAGCCAAGCGCCAATCGGTTACATCAACGACAGTCGTACTAAAACGATTGTGCTAAAACGATTGTGGTGGAAAAGAAAAAATCTCGTATTATCCGCTTGACCTTTGAACGATATACGAAAGGCAATCAGCGACTGGAAGATATCGCAACCTTTTTGGCTAAGAACGGAATATCCACGCGTTCCGGAAAGAGAATCTCAAAAACAAGAACGGCTTACATTCTTGCTAATCCGTTCTATGTCGGACTTTTTAACTACGCAAAAGAATTGCACGAGGGTAAGCACGAGCCAATCATTTCAAAAAAACTTTTTGATGAAGCACAGGAAATGTTGAAATTTCGTGGACAACCTGAACGAAAGGATATGAAATGTCCCGAACCTTGTATTCGTCAAGAGAAACTGGATCACCAGTTATCATCTCTAATTCAAAAAGTTTCTTTGCCCAAAGACTGGACGAAGAAATTATTGAAAATGGCAAACAAAGACTTTCAAAATTTCGCCCAGTCTTTGACTACTTGCGTGAAAGAAAAAAATGAAAAGATTTCTACAATTTCAGTTAGACTGGAGCGACTTCTTAACGGCTACCTCGACCAAGATATTGAAAAGGAAATATATCGTGCTGAAAAAGGAAAATTGATTTTACAAAAGAAGTCGCTCGAAGAAGAAATCTCTACTTTTTCACACAAGCAGAATGATTGGCTCGAACCCTTTACCGAGTGGGTGAAAGACGCACAGAATATGGACAAAATTGCTTCTGATAACAACTTTTTTGCTAAAAAGGTTGTTGCCAAAGAAATCTTTGGCTCGAACCTCCTCCTCCAAAACAAATCCGTGCGCGCAAGCGCGCCAAAAATTCTGAATTCGTTTGGAAAAATGGGGGGAAATCAGTGGGACGCGCTTCGCGCGTCCCACCTTTTGGCTTCTTCAAAACCTTTGAGTTCTATTCTAGTGGGCAGAGAAGGATTCGAACCTTCGAAGGCGGAGCCAACAGATTTACAGTCTGTCCCCTTTGACCGCTCGGGAATCTGCCCTTAATTTACAAATAAAGTCAACTTTTTAGTGTTGACTTTGAGCCATCTCGGGGATTCGAACTCCGGACCGACGGTTTACAAAACCGTTGCTCTACCAGCTGAGCTAAGATGGCATAATTAATACTTAATACTTAATACTATACAATATTACTAAAAGTATTTTTTAAAAGAAATTTTAATCTCTCTCTACCTTGACCACTTTTTAAAAAACGCTCTTCTTCCTGAGCATCTAATTTATTACAAAATGATTCATAATAAATTAATTGTCAAGGACGTCCTTTTGATGTAAAAGTTACCTTACCTCCATTATGTTGACTAATTCTGTTCTTCAAATTTTCTGTATAACCAATATATTTTTTCTTCAACTTTTGACTATAAAGAATGTAAACATAGTACATAATGTAAAGGTTTACCCCGCCTAGGGCGGAAAAACCGTTGCTCTACCAGCTGAGCTAAGATGGCATAATTGAAATAACAATTTTCAAATTACAAATTCCAAACAAATTACAATCCACAATAATAAATATTGATATTTTGTGATTTGTATATTATTTGGAATTTGTTTATTTTTATTTGTAAATTTTAGACCCCAACAATATAACACTACTCTTTTATTTCGTCAATCCTTTGTTTGAACACTTCCAACTTTTGATTGTCAGGATTTATCATGCGTAATTGTTTGTAACCTTCTTCAGCCAAATCTTTACGCTTGAGTATTATACTTGTTTCTATAAAATTGTCAACATAACGAGGATTCTGTGGTTCAATTTCCAAAGCCTGTTTTATAGCCTCTAAAGCTGTTTTGTAATACTTCAAATAAAAAAGCAGATCATATATTTTCAAAAATCTTTCTGGATTATTTGGATTAGAGAGTACTGCCTGTTGATAGTATTCTACAGCCTTTTCTTTGTTTCCTTCTTTTTCATAAATTTCACCAAGTTTGACATTAGCATTTTCATCACCTGAATCAAGTTGCAAAAGAAAATTATAAGTCTCTTTAGCCTCAGTCACTTGATTTTGGGCATAATAAACAGTAGCTAAGCCATGATAAGCTTCTTTATTTTTGGAATCATAATTAAGTGATGCCAAAAATTTCTTTTCAGCAGTAGGATAATCTTCCTGCAACAAATCTGTCTGAGCATCCTTTACCAAATCTTTGGACATAATAATTTTTTCTTTTTTTTCTTGTTTAGTAATACTTGGACCATTTGGAATTTTTTCATTTTCTCCAACTTTTCTCTCTATTTTACCTACCAAAACACGAAAAGCTAATTGAATATTTTTCAATAATTTTATAAAAGGAACAAGCTTATTTTTGAAATTAGCATAATATTGTTTTTCCCTTTGTTCTGATTTATGCATTATGAGTCTATTTTTATTTCTAGCCATCTTAATTTCTGGCAAAGTATCCACATCTAATAGCAACAATTGTGGATATTTTCTTACAATCACAAAAATTATTATCACCAAAGATAAAACTATAAGAATAAAAGGCAAAATATTAAACATAAAACTATTTCAAAACACTTTTAATAATATTACCAAAACTAGATATCTTGGCAGAGGCACTACCAATGAGCACACCATCTATACTATCAAGACTAAAATATGATAACATATTATCTTCATCTACACTACCTCCGTAGAGTACTGGCACAAAATTTTGACTATATTTAGCTATTTCTGACTTAATAAAATTAATTCTATCAACAGCGTCAACTGGTAAACAAGCATTTCCAGTACCAATTGCCCAAACAGGTTCATAAGCTACCAAAATTTGACCTTCTCCAAAATTCAAACCATCAAAAGCACGCATAATTTGTTTTTGTAGACGATATCTAGTTTTATCATTATCTCTATCTCGTTGGGTTTCTCCAATACAAATTACTGATTTCAAACCAGCATCTAAATAACTTTCTATTTTGACACGTACATCTTTGTTGGTCTCACCAAAAAGATGACGACGTTCGGAATGTCCAGCTAAGGCATAAACACAACCAACATCTTTGTACATTTCGGCTGAAATCATACCAGTATAGGCACCTCTTGAAGGATGTCCGGCATCCTGAGTTCCTGTTTTAACATTAGTACTCTTCAAAATTTCAATAACTTCTTTCATTACCAAAGCTGTTGGAAAAACTGCAATTTCCAAATCATCTTTTTTTGACAAATTTTTTGAAACCAAAGACTGTGCCATTTCTATTGATTGTTTATAATCCAAATACATTTTCCAATTTCCGAATATATATTTCATATTTTCCTCTTTGTTATTCTCCCCCTAGTAGGGTTGGAGTTCCCACCCTAGGCGGATCCGCCTTGGGCGGAAGAAGGAGGTCCATCTTTGAGCAAGACGTTTTATTTTGCTAAAGACCTCCCCTAGCCCCCTCCTAATAGGAGGGGAACTTAATTAATTTAAAATTTGACATCACCTTTCTCTACATTTCCAATAATTGCCACACGCATTTGGTTCCATTTGAATATTTGTTTTGCTAACTTTATTATGTCCTCATTGGTAACTTTTTCAATCTTTTGTAATCTTTCTTCTGGAGTTTCTATTTTTTTTGAAAACAAAGCCTCCTCAGCATAATAGTCTGCTTGGCTAGCAGAATCTTCCAAAGACAAAGTCTGGGATCCACGAATGTGTGTCTTAGCATCTTCTAATTCTTTCTTACTAACACCTTTTTCACAAATTTTTTCTATTTCTTTTTTGATTACACCAATTGCTTTGTTTATATTTTTGGCTTCCAAACCAGCTCGTACATAAAAATATCCAGTATCACGAAAATTTCCCGCACCCGAACGTATCATATAAGCTAATCCTCTTCTTTCCCTAATTTGAATAAATAACCTAGAGCTCATTGAGCCACCAAGAATCGTATTCATCACACTTTCTGCATAGTTTCTATTGTCTTCATGATTTAGACCAGGAAAACCCAGCATTATTTGTACTTGGTCAGTTTCTTTTTTTTCTACAGTAATTCTTTTATTTTTTTCAGCGTGACCAAAACAAGCTGGTTTATAATCTCTTTTTTTAGCACCACTATTTTTGCCAGCGCCAAAGTATTTTTCTACTTCTTTTTTGATTTTTTCATCAATCGCTCCAGCTACTACAATAGTCATATTATCAGGACTATAGTAAGTATCACGATATTTTATAACATCAGGACGCTTGTAACTACGCACATGTACTTCAGTACCAGCAATATCACGACCAAGTGGACAACCACCAAACATCAGATCCTCAAATATATTATCAATATTCATCAGAGGATTATCTTTGTACATTCTTATTTCTTCAATGATTGGACCCTTTTCTCTTTCCATTTCTTTTTCGTCAAATTTGGAATTGAAAAGCATGTCAGACAAAATATCTATAGATACTTCCGAATACTTAGCATCAGCCTTGATATAGTATCCTGTATATTCTTTGCCTGTAAAAGCGTTGTAATGAGCCCCAAGTCTATCTATCTCACGAGTTAGCACTAAAGTATTTGGTCTCTTTTTGGTCCCCTTGAACATCAGATGTTCTACATAGTGAGAAACACCAGCCATTTTGTCTGCCTCAAAACGAGAACCGACAGGATACATCACCAGAGTAGTAAGAGATTTGGTATCCTGCAATGGTACAAAATAGACTTTCGCTTTATTTTTTAATTCTAAATATTCGTACATAATTTTTTTATTTAAATTTAAAATTAATTATCAAGACCTAAATCTTTTATTTTTAATAAAAAATCAATTACTTCTTTTCTAACTGAAAATTTAGGAAAATATTCTATCAGAGTTGGATCATTTATTGAATCTGCATCTACATTTTGACACCACCACATCAAATCTTGTCTAGTTATTTTGATTTGATTAAAAGTCTTAAAAAATTCTTCAATTAATCGTTCCCTATTTCTATAAATACGACTATCCACATTTTTGGCATCATACATTGGTTTACCTGTTTTTTCACCATTGGGCATAATATTTTAATTTAAATAAATTAAAATCTCTCTACAAAATATTTTTCCAAATCTTCTATAGCAATTCTATCCTGAGCCATAGTATCTCGATCACGGACTGTAACTTTCTTATCTTCTAGAGATTCAAAGTCAATAGTAATACAATATGGCGTACCTATTTCATCTTGTCTGCGATAACGTTTGCCAATACTTCCAGTTTCATCATATTGGGTCATATAATTTTTGGACAAAGTATTTTGGATTTCATTAGACATATTTTGTAATGGTTCTTTCTTGGACAGTGGTAAAATAGCCATTTTGATAGGCGCTAGGCTCTTGTGAAGGCGTAAGACGATTTCTTTTTCATGTTTGGCATCTTCTTCCCCACTTCTAGCATCTAGCTCCTCATAGGCATCTACAAGCAAGGTAAAGACATTTCTATCCAACCCAGAAGAAGCTTCAATAATATATGGTACATATTCTTCATTGGTTTCTGGATCACGATATTTGAGATTCTTACCACTAAATTTTTCATGTTGGGTGAGATCAAAATTTCCACGATTATGAAGACCTTCAATTTCTTTCCAACCCCAAGGAAATTGGTATTCAATATCATAAGCAGCTTTGGCATAATGAGCCAATTTTTCATGTTCATGATAACGAAGATTTTCAGCTTTTAATCCCAGAGATTGCCACCAGTTCAAACGAAGTGTTTTCCAATCTTCATATATTTTTTCAGAATTTTCAGGCTTTACAAAATATTGCATTTCCATCTGTGAGAATTCTTTGGTGCGAAAGATAAATTGTTTGGTAGTGATCTCATTACGAAAAGCTTTACCAACCTGAGCAATACCAAAAGGAACTTTGGCACGAGTACTAGCCTGGACATTTTTGAAATTGACATAAATACCTTGAGCTGTTTCTGGACGTAGATAAACTTTACTACTATCATCAGTCTTACTAAGATAAGTTTCAAGCATCAGATTGAAATCACGAGCAGAAGTAAGTTCGCCCTGACAATTTGAACAGACCACATGGTTTTCTTGCAAAAGTTTGTTTAGTATTTCTACACCCATTTTTTCATCAGCTTGTACACCAACATTTTCAAGTAGTTGATCAGCCCGATGACGCATCTTACATTCTTTACAGTCAACTAAAGGATCAGAAAAACTAGCCACATGCCCGCTAGCTTCCCAAACTTTTGAATGCATAAGAATAGCGGCATCAAGACCATAAATATTATTATGTCTTTGAACCATTTCTTTCCACCACAAGGCTTGTAAATTATTTTTGAGCAGTATTCCAAGAGGACCAAAATCATAAACAGCTGAAAGACCCTCGTAGATTTCTGAAGATTGAAAAATAAAACCTTTCTGTTTGGCAAAATTAACAATTGATTCTAGTGATTTCATATATATAAATTAATAAATACATTATAACATTTTTCTCTAAAAAACAAAAAGACTCCTTGATAGAAGTCTTGGGGTCCCACGTCGACAAAGCAAAAAATGAATTAACGTCCAAAATCATCTAAAAAAGAAGTAAGGACGGCCTTGCCGTCCGTAGCTTGCCTGAGCGTTAGCGAAGGTAAGCGAAGGACGGTTCCACCCAAGTTCTCCCGACTGAGTCGGGAACACTTTTCTGGATTTGTATCACCTCTAGATTCGCCAAAATCTGTCAGCAGTGATGAAATAAATATAACAAAAACAAACAATCAAGTCAATATCAAAATTATCTGTGTGGGGTTTTTGAATAGGAACCCCACGAAACCTGTAAGAATGCATCAAAAAGGCAGAAGCATCTGCAGATGTTGCCCATACGACTCTGGCTGAATAAAAGGGATGTAACACATAAAATCATTGGAACACCTGACCTGAATTTCTCTGTCATTGATTTTTATAACAGAGACGACCACACAGTCTAAGCATCTACACAGGATGAAGTGCTCACCAGGCCAAGCCTCAAGAGTTATGTTGTACCCTTTCAAGCTTTGTTTTGTCATTTGTCCTCCTTATTGAAAGTACTGCTTTAGCAACCAGTGAAAGTAAAAAGACATTCTTAGTTTTTAATTTTATAACTTCTAAATTGAAAGTCAAGTTAATAACTTTTTTGTTTATTTTAAAGCACAAATTTTAATCAACATTTTTCAATTCCAATATACGATCAATATTAAAAACACGATTATCTTTCCTCATTTCACAATAAGCTTCTAGACCAATATATTTTTTCCCTCTAAACTCCATTTCACCTATAACATACGGTACCAAAATACGTCTAGATTTACTATCATCACTTTTCAAATAAATAATAGCAATTTTTTTGCCTTGCAAAATAGCATCTTTTATAAAAGCTATCTTTTCATCTACAGAAAATAATTCATTTGCTTGTTTATACTGATATGAAGTAACAAATTTGACAACATTCCAATCCGTCCAGACATGTTTTTTTTCAATCATTTTTTTTAATACAAGACCCTCAAAAGAAGTACAACGTGACAAAGCCACATACAATTGTCCAGATGAAAAAGTACCACGTCCAATATCTACAACTACTTTATCAAATGTCTTTCCTTGACTTTTGTGAATAGTAACAGCCCAAGCCAAACGAAATGGATATTGGCTAAAAGAGCCAACAACATTAGAAGATATAGAGCGTGTCTCTTTATTATATTGAAAAGAATACATATCCCAATTATATGGTGTTACATGCTCTATTTCACCATTTTCCAAAACTATTTCAACAACTTTTTGTTCACTTTCTTCATCAAAAACTATGTCATTTACAACAGCCAGAGTACCATTTACCCAGCGTCCCAGACTATCATTATTCAAAAGCATAATATGTGCACCTTTCTTGACATGTAATTCTCTTTCTGTTGGCAAAAATTTTTCATCAAATTTTCCTCTAATTTGTCCATAAAAAATATGTTCTTTACCTGATAATTTTTGTAATTCTTGACTATTGGTATCATCAGCCATAGCATTGGTGGTAGTAAGAATTATATAAAGATTTTTTTTGTCTTCAAATGATTTATTATAACGTGTATTTAAGTGAAGAATATTTTCATCATTTATAGTATTATTACGGATACTATTTAATAATGAAATAAAAACATCATCACTTTGACGATAAATTTTTTCTAATTCTATAAACAACATAGAAAATTTTTCATTTTCTTCAAACATAGCATCTTGATGAACCTGAAATACATCAGCCGAAAAAAAATAAGGACTTTTGTAATATTCTTCAAACATTTTCTTTTCAAAACTAGTGACAACTGGAGGTAATTGATACAAATCACCAATAAAAATCATTTGTGTTCCACCAAAAGGTCTTCTTTTATCTCGGCCATTTTTACGCATAAAAATATCTATACAATCCAGCAAATCAGCTCGTACCATAGATATTTCATCTATAACAATAGCATCCAACTTTTTGTAGATTTCTGCTTTTGCACCAGATATTTTTTCTAAATTATCACGAGTTATACCCGGCTTGAATCGAAAAAAAGAATGGATAGTTTGTCCACCAATATTTATAGAAGCAACCCCAGTTGGTGCCAAAACCACAATTTTTTTCTTTGTATTTTCACGAAAATATTTGAGCAAAGTAGATTTGCCAGTACCAGCACGACCAGTTACAAAAACATTTTTATCACTATTTTCCATTATTTCGTAAGCATATTGAAATTGTGGATTTAGATCAATAGTTTGTTTTGAAGGTTTATTTTTTTTCATAAGATGATTTTAACTAAAACAATTCTATCATAATCATTTTATTTGTCCACTAATATAAATATTTCTACGAATATAATTTATAGTGTTCACTTGTTCTCAAGATAAAAAGTCAACGGGGTTTTATCAGTTGGCAATATAGGCGGTGGTCTTCCCTTTTCCTGTTGCTTTAATCATTTTAATTTTCTTTAATTTTTGTAATTGTAATTGTGCAGATCGGCGTGGACAAGATAAAATATCCTCAACATCTTTTACCGCGATACGCGCAATATTCGCGCAAGATACGCGCAAAGAAAAGTATTTTTTTGGGAGGCAGGAGATAAGGGGCAATTGTATGAAAGACAAAACACATTATCATATACTCCATCATCATTGTGTTGCTAATTTAATGAAGAACATCACAACAAGTTTATGGGGTCATTCATTTGTACAATGTTTAAAAACTACGAGTTATCACCACATAATTTTTGTGAACGACCCTGTGGCAGAGACCACAGGGCGTCCTGTTTAAATTTCAAATAACTTAAGTTGATGTATATCTTCTTTACGACCTTGGTTTTCTATATACTTCTCTATGATAGTTTTATCTCCTCTTCCACTGACTGTCGCCATATAGTAACCATCTGTCCAGAATTCTCCTCCCCATAGTTGTTTCTTTACTTCTGGTAAATCTTTAAACACCATTTTAGCTGTAATACTCTTGATTAGTTTTATCACTTGTCCGCCTGAGTATTTTGGCAAAAATCTACATAGTATATGTACGTGATTCTTATCAAATCCGACATGGCTTATCTCTATTGCATAGCGCTCTTTGAATCCTCTTATCGTCTCTAATAGTTTATCTTCCGTCTGTTTGTTAAACAGACTTTTCCGATATTTTATTGTCAATTGAATATGATAATAGCACTCTGACATATTATGGTGCCAATACCAGATATCCCCATCTATATTTGTTGTCATATATCTTACTATACAACATATCTAACTATTATTTCAACGTCTTGGGCGGCAATTCATCCCTGTGAGTCCTGCGGGACATCACAGGGAG
>MNVC01000043.1 GCA_001871435.1 Candidatus Magasanikbacteria bacterium CG1_02_32_51 | reverse complement strand
CATACTTAATAGTTCCAGAAGCGGTAAAAACATTACCAGAATCAAGACTATTTCTTATAACTTCACCAGAACTTTTATCCAAATGTAAATTGAGGACATGACCCACACTGGAAGAACTAGAGTACTCAGGTGTAGAAGTAGAATTAGAATACGCACCGGCTAATTCCAAATTTCTGACTGAAATTACGGGATCTACAGTAATACTTGCTGGTTTGGCTGGCACCTCTGCAATTATCCAACTGTCATGCCAAACATCACTACTACGACATTGTGCCAGACTAACAATACTAGAATAATCAAAAACATGATCATTATTAGTGTCATAATTAAAATATATTTCACCATTGCTATTACCAAAATTTCTACCAGAAATTGTAATCCAATTACCCTGAGCACCATTGCTTTTTTCTACCCTTTCTATATATGGCCATTTTTTACAGATACAATCATTTGTACCAGCACAAAGATTATCTTCTGTATCCAAACATTTGAAAGAGATAGAACAATCTGTCTGAATTTGGCATGAATCCCCAAGTCCACCTCTACAATCACCACCAGTATCAATACCTGTTTCATTGCCATCTTGAATATGATTATCACAATTGGCTGGCCTAATGACAAATGTCAAAAATTCAATACTAACATTACTATCTACATCATGACCAATTACTTCCAAAGTATATGGAGTATTTATTTCCAAATTTGATGGGGCTCTATAGCCAAAATTAAAACTAAATTCCGGACTAGAGCCTGGATTATTATTACTAAGATCAGCTAGATCAATTGTTGCCGGACCATTGAGATAACTTTCTATTATATTTCCTGAATTACCTTGTTTATAAATTTTTATTGAAACATACGCATTACCACCATAAGAGATATCATCATTACGATCATTCATTGTCACACCAACAAGATATGGTCGACCAGCTAATAATATTATATTATTACCAGATTTACCATCCAAAGTAACATCAGACAACATTGGATTTTGTCTATCTACAAGTTCACTTTGTTCACCAACTTTGAAACTAGCATTTTTAGAATAAGGACATTCTGTAGTAGTTTCCAAACTATTACCATTAGCATCTTTGACATCCAAAATACTTACTTTGTACTCACCTAAACTCAAACAATTGTCTTCAGATGTACAAGATTCTTTTGGTACAGCTTCAATGACTTTATTACCTTCTGCAAATTGCAGAGTAAAACTAGCAGTTACATCAGTACCGCCTTTTTCAATTTTTAGGGCACTAGACAAATCACTAGCTATAGCTCTACTAAATACAGCTCTAATAACGACATTGTTCATACCCACAACATCAGTACCTTTGGTACTTGGAGTAATACTTTGGACTACAAAATATTTAACATTACAAAATTGGGGACAAACACTCTTAATATCTCCATTACTGACATGCAAAGCATACCATGGTGATTCTGGTTCACTACAACTACCTAAAATATGAGCATTATTATCATCACTTCCATCTTTTAATCCTGTAGCATCCGATAACTTGTTCAAAACAAATTTGGTAATAGCAAAAGCTGACAAAATAATAACTAAACCTATCACACCATTGATTAGAATTTTCTTGGCTTTATTTATTTTGTCTTCTTCACCACCAGACGTCATATAAAGAAATCCACCATATAATACTATACCTACAGCAATAATACCCAATAATCCCAAAGCTGTGTTGATAATTTTGACAACAGTCACTCTAATATCCCCACCACCCAAAGCAATATCTTTGTCCACAGTATTTATCCCCAAAGTAGAAGTATCAGTATTAGCCGCCAAAACTGGCAAAGATATTATGGTAACTAAAGAAAAAGCCAAAAATAGACCAAGTAGCAAAAATTTAAAATTTTTATTTTTGAACAATTTCATACATTAATTAGATAATCCATTTGTATAAGTACTACGACTGACACCTTCCAAAATTATTCTACAATCATCTGTAGTAGAAGTGACTGCTAGACCATTTCCATACACACAAGCTGTATCGCTAGTATCCTCCGTATCCGTAACTGGAGCACAATTTGTTTTATTAGTAATATCTCCATCATTATTATAAATAATACTACAATCATTATCTCTTGTATTTGGTCCGTATCCAGGATAAAAACAATTTTGATGATCATCTTGCAAAGTATGAGGTATTATTGGGAAATAATACAAATCCAAACCATTTGGGCCAAATTCACGATGTTTTATTGAAATTTCGGTTTGGTCAGGATCTGTTGAGGTAATAGTTCTAGCAAAAATATCATACCAAAAATCTCTTACAGTACCCACAGTACAAGGATGTGGACTAGTATTACTTGCCGCATCAGCACAGACATTTGCGGGATACTCTACCAAACTAATTTCATTCAGACTGTGATACAACAAGTCTCTACTAAAAGTTATTTTCAAAGGTGAAGATGTAGAAACGTTTTCTGCATCTATATCTGGCAAAATATGATTGATATATGGTGCTTTTTTGTCTATTCTATTTTCTATAACAAAATTCCAAAAATAATTATCTGGACTTTGCTCGCCATCATCAATAATCTTTGGATCTCCAATTTCATCTGGTCTATGTAAATAATAAACGCCTGAAGCCGGATTGTCAGACAATTTATCCAAACCATTGAAAGCCAAATCGTACACACCAGAAAAAGGCACCGCCTCAAAAGGCGCCTCTGGATTGCCGGTAGATGTAGCGGTACGAATCAAAGCTGAAAAACCATTTGTACAAAATGGATTACTTGCATCACAAGTAACCGGCAAACAATACATTGTTTGTCCACAACTATTTTGTCCACAAGCTTCACTAGGGATGAATTCTACAGTTTTGTAACCATTGCTAATTTTCCATGTCCCTGTAGCTACTATAGCTGAAGTACTTGAAGAATTATTATTTACTAAAATATTTTTGAAACCACCATTACTTCCATCCAAAGTACCTTGCACAGTGGTAGGGTCAATAGGCTCATTGAAATTAATTTTGATTATAATATTTTTCTTTTCTATTTCACCTTGATCAGGCGAAACACTAGTGACATAAGGCGGACTAAGATCAATCGTGGTACCGGTCTGAAAATCCCATGTATAAAATTTTGTACTTCTCCCCACAAAAATACTTTGAGTACTCCCAGCTTTGTTTATTCCTTCCAATAGTTTGACTCTATAATCAACATTAACAGAAGGGCTTCCTAAATATTCTACCGGTTTCAAAACTATCGTAAAAACACCTTCTTCTTCATAACTAAATATGGCACTAGCCTCTAAACCTGTATTAGTACTACTATCAAAATTTGCCACTGTATCAATTTTGATAGTAGAAGTATTCAACTTATCACAAATCATATGATTATCACTATCAAAAATACAATCACCATAATATGGATTTACAATTTTTCCATCAACTACAGTACAAGTAGTTGTTGAACCAGACATATCATCTAACCAACAAGAAGCATTGGAATTGATAGCAACACTAGCAGGATCAATAGGTATATTAAAAGTTACCACAACTGACGTGTTACGAAACACATCTTTTTGATCTCTAAAAGGATAATGATCTTTGACTTCTCTACCCAAAGCACCAGAACCACTAAAAGTCTGCCATATGGGAACATTGCCAGTATTTTCATTGCCAGTATTAAAGCCTGTAGCACCCAATAACTTGTTAGCTACAAACTTGACAATAGCAAAGGCTGACAAAATAATTGCCAAACCAATCACGGCATTGGTTATCATTTTTTTGCCATTACCTACTTTGGTTTCATCTCCACCAGAAGTCATGATAGTAAACCCAGCATAAAGGATTAGACCCAAGGCAATAATACCCAGAAGTCCTAAAATAGTATTGATTATTTTGACAACCACCACTCTAATATCCGTACCTGCCAAAGCAATATTTTGATCTACAGTATTTATACCCAAAGTAGAAGTGTCAGCCTGTGCAGACACTCTGGAAGTAAAACCAAAAAACAAAAAAACCACCACAATAGCAAATACTATCAAGGTTATTTTTGAAAAATTAATTTTGCGAGTCCAAGGTAGCATGGGAAATCCTTAGAAACGAAAATGAATAAACTACTTAGTTACGACAAATAACCAAATAGTGAGTAATATTGTTTATAAAAAAATATACAAAAATAATATTACTCATCCGCCTTTAGCAAGGACGGAGATAAATTTTGATGTTTGTTTTTATTTTGTTAGACTTTTTTTGACTGTAGCGCCTACAATATTTCCATCAGCTTTGCCTTTTAGCTTGGACATAGCAATACCCATCACTTTGCCAAAATCATTTGGTCCTACTTCACCAAATTCAGCAATAATTTTTTGGACTTCTTTTTCGACATCACTCTGCGACATTTGTGCTGGTAAAAATTCAGATAATACAGCAATTTCTTTGATAGTTTGATCAACCAAATCTTGTCTTTTACCAGTTATGAAATCTTTCATAGCATCATTTGATTGTTTGACCTGTCTTTGCAAAACAACTATCACTTCTTCATCAGATAATTCTTTCTGCTTGGCTATACTTTCATTTTTTAAAGCAGAAAGTACTACCTGTATGATAGATAGTCTTTCTTTATTTTGATTCTTACGTGCTTCTAATTGATTTTGTTTAATTGTATCAATTAATGCCATAATATCTATTTTCTTTTTTTATTTTTGTAATCTTCCTCAGGAAGTTTACCTGCTTTACGCAACAGTTCAACTTTAGCAAATTTTTTAACTTTGGAGACAGTCAAATTATGTTTAACATTCTTACTTTGCTTTGGTATAAAATATTGAATTTTGCGAGCTTGCAAAATTGTACCAGAACGTTGCCATTGTTGTTTCACTCTACGAATGAAAGATTCAAAAGACTCATTCTTTTTACGTTTTAGATCTGACATATTGTTATTCACCTCCCAGTGAATTTAATTAAATTAATCTTAATTTTATAATACACTATTTTTTGGCTTTGGTCAAATAAATTATGGAATTTATACCTATAGACTATTATCAAATATTATTGACTAATTTTGTAGAAGTTTACGTACAAAATTACATATTTTCTTTTGGTCAACAACCTCTTGAATTCCTGAGTCCATATTTCGTACCAAAATACTATCATCTTGGACTTCTTTTTGACCCAAAATCAAAGTGTGAGTAGAACCAATTTTGTCAGCAATTTCCATTTGAGCTTTTAGTGAAGATTTGGAAAAATTGTGATAAACAAAGAGACCTTCACGACGCAACAACTCCAAAATATACAAAGCCTTTTTGTTGGCTTTTTCACCAAGTTGGGCAAAAAATATTTTATTCTTTTTAATTTTTTCTAACCCAAGTAAACCTGCTCTCTCTAACATGTCTTGTTTATTTTTAATGATTAATACAATTCTATCAAGACCAAGAGCAAAGCCAGCAGCCGGAGTTGGCTGTCCACCAAGTTGTTCAATTAGACTATCATAACGACCACCCCCACCAAGAGCAATATTAACCATTTCTTCATCATCACAAAAAAATTCAAATACAGTATTAGTATAATAATCCAAACCACGAACTAATGTCGGATTGAGAACATAAGGAATTTCAATTTCATCCAAATATTCCAAAACAGTAGTAAAAAATTTCTTAGATTCAGGACTAAGCCAATCAATAATTTGTGGTGCTTCTTCTATGACAGCTATATCTTGTTCATCTTTAGAATCCAAAATTCGCAAAGGATTTTTGTTGATCCGTTTTTTTGATTCTTCACTCAAATAACTTCTTTTACTACGCAAATAACTAACTAACTCTACTATATAATTTTCTCTATCTTGCAATGTGCCTATGCTATTGATATGGACAACAGTCTCAATACCTAAATCTTTGAGAGTATTATAAGCAACTGAAATAAGTTCAGCGTCTGTCACCGGACCACTATCCCCAATTGTCTCACAACCAAATTGATAAAACTGACGAAAACGTCCAGCTTGAGGTCTATCATGTCTAAACATCTGTCCATGGTACCACATTTTTACTGGCTGTGGCATATTTTGCATACCATTTTCAATATAAGAACGTGCCAAAGAAGCAGTCATTTCTGGACGCAAACAAACTTTTTCACCATCTTTATCTTCAAAAACATACATTTCTTTGTCTATAACATCAGTACCTCTACCAATAGACCTAATAAACAAACCTGCTTGTTCCAAAATTGGTGTCTCTACATAAGAAAAACCATAACTAGTAGAAACATTTTTGACAACTTCATAGACCCTTTGCCAAATTTCACCATTTCTTGGCAAAATATCACGCATACCACGCAAAGTATTATAAGTTATTTTTTTTTCTTTCTTATTTTCTATAATAAATTTGTTGACAACTTTGCTAACAACTTTTTTTTTAGAATTTACTTTTTTAATTGTTGTTTTCTTTGAATCTTTTAGTGTTTTTTTTACAGCTTTTGGACTTATTTTTTTTGGCATAGACTTTTATTATTTGTTGATTAATTTGTATATATAGGGATACGAAATACGAAAAGTACAAAATTATGAAAGCAAAATGAATAAAAAATAATAAATTTTACGAAATTGAGAAAAATAGTATATTCGTATTTTCGTAATTTTCGTATTTCGTATCCAATCTTAAAAGTATTCTTAATTGATAGCGTATTGTGGTAAATCAAAAGAAGAAATTCTATCAAATGGCCAACCTCGTAGCCATACTTTGCCAATTACAGCATCACGAGATATAGCACCAAAACGACGAGAATCAAAGCTAGCTCCTCTATTATCACCTAAAACAAAATATTGATTACTACCCAAAGTAAGACTAACTGATCCACTAGTATCTACATTATTAAGATAACTTTCATCTAAAATAATACCTTTTGGATTGACATTACTATAAATAATTACTTTTCCATTTTCTACTTTTATTCTTTCACTTGGCAAGCCAATTATTCTTTTCAAATAAAAATCAGTACTCACAGGAGACTTCAAGACTATTACTTCTCCTCTCTTAGGTTCACGAAATCTATAAGTTATTTCATCAATTATTAAATAATCTTTTTCATAAAAATTTGGCTCCATAGATTGCCCTTTGACATAAAAAGGTTTGAAAATAAGAGCACGAATAACAAAAATAGTAATACCGGCCAAAAAGGCTATTTTGATAAGTTCTAAGAAAAACAAAGCCATCTTACCAAGAAAACCTTTTTCATAGACTTCATCATTGGTATTTTCCTGATTTTCTTCCTCTAAATTATTATCTTTATCGATTTTTTCTGACATAAAAACATTAATAAATAATTATTTCCTAAAAAGGATTATACACTAAAATTAGTAAAAAGTCAAAAATATGTATTAGTCTAATTTTAGATACCCAAAAACTACAAAAAAACAATTTTACCTATCTTTTTGTATATTTAAGAGTTGACGAAACTACATTTTTGTTATATATTATTTTCACACTTATTAGAGTAATAATATAGCAAAATTACAATAGACTGTATAACTCAGTTTCAGCCAAAGGCTGAGGTTAGAGCTACTTCCTAAAGCAAGCTGTGTAACAATCAAAATAACTTTACTAAGACTGCATAGCTCAGTTTCAGCCAAAGGCTGACCAGCCTCTGGCTGGGGCTAGAGCTACTTCCTAAAGCAAGCTGTGTAACAATCAAAATAACTTTACTAAGACTGCATAGCTCAGTTGGCTAGAGCGCTACATTGACATTGTAGAGGTCAGAAGTTCGAATCTTCTTGCGGTCACTAGACTCTTAGATTATAAGTACTTGAAAAAAATATCAAAATCGTTTATAATAGCCAAGCAATTTATAAGGGCGTGTAGCTCAGCTCCCGCCATAGGACGGGTCAGCCTTTGGCTGAGGTTAGAGCTATACACTAAAGTAAGTATATAATATAACAAAAATAGACAATTTAAGGGCGTGTAGCTCAGCTGGTTAGAGCGCAACACTGATAATGTTGAGGTCCTCGGTTCGATTCCAAGCACGCCCACGAAAAACGATTTGCCGTCTCGTGGTAAACCACAAAAAAACTCCTAAATTAGGAGTTTTTTGTCTTATGTAAATAATTATTTCTTACCATCAACTTTCTTACCACCAGAATGATTCTTCCATTGAGCTTTGACAACTTTTTCTATCATATCACGCATACTGTCTAACAAATCATTTTCTACAGCATATTTATTGACAGTTTGCTCTACAAACTTATAATATTTTGTCTTTGTCATCTTGTCCCAACCTTCTGAAGCTAAAATCTTTTCTTTGACATCTGTATAGACACTAGCTGCATTGTTTAATAATTCATCACGAACTTCTTTGCCTTTTTTGGTAGCATTGAGCCAAACTAGACCTGCGCCTAGTAAGCCTCCAAAAAAAAGACCATTTTTAAATTTACCCATACGATTTAGATTATTAGATTAATTGATTATTAGATTATTAGTATTAATCTTTTTTACATTTTTGTAAATAAGCAATATAACCATTTAATTTTTTCTTTATTTTTTCACAAAGTTCAATTAAATGTTCAACACTTCCTTCTTTTTTTATATATTTCAAATCTTTTATATAGATAAGATGATCACGTGTTTCGTCCAATGATCCTCTTGCTTGCCTACAAAACTGTATATTCTCTTGATAGTGAAATCTTCCATGACCTTCAGCAATATTTGCACCAACAGACGATGATGACCTTCTTATTTGATTTACTACATTATATTTTTCTTCATCAGGTAAAAATTTACAAATTATTCCTACTTTCATCCTCAATTCATGAGATAATTTCCAAACATCTAAATTGGTAAAATCTTGATATTTATTATTTCTATCCATAATTAAACTAATAATCTATTAATCCAATAAACCATTAATCTCTATACTAGTATAACAAATTTATCGTTTGTCAACAAGTTGAGAGTAAATATTATCTAATCTGTCCACAACACTAGACCAAGAATATTTTTCTACAGCTATATCACGTACTTGTTTTTTATAAACTGCAATATTTTCTTTTTGAACAAAATAATCTTTTATTAAATTAACCAAGGCCTGAAAATCTTTCACAGGAAACACTTCCCCACCATCTTTAGCAACAGTCCTTACCCCTGGCAAGTCACTAGCAATTATTGGCACGCCACTAGCCATAGCTTCAAGTAATACTACACCAAATGCTTCAGCAGTATTGATAGATGGCAAAATAAATAAATCAGCAAGATTGTAATATGATGGTAATTCTTCATTACTAATATGTCCAACAAAATGTGTTTCATTTTCAAGACCCATACCTTTGGCTTCCAAAACAAATTTTTCTCTCAATTTTCCACCACCAACAAAAATAGTCTGAATCTTTACATTATTTTCTTTTAACAAAAAAAGTGCTTGCAACAAAATTTCAATACCTTTGAAATAATGAGCAGTATCCATTCCACCAACAAATAATAAAGTTGGCACATCTTTTTGTAA
This sequence comes from Candidatus Magasanikbacteria bacterium CG1_02_32_51, assembly GCA_001871435.1. Taxonomy (GTDB): domain Bacteria; phylum Patescibacteriota; class Patescibacteriia; order Magasanikbacterales; family UBA922; genus UBA1557. The sequence continues at coordinate 1,320 of MNVC01000043.1, read as the reverse complement.
ATTATTTTTGCTAAACAAATTATCATCTTTTTGACGTGGACAAAAAATTTTTGTATCAACTCCAAAAGGAAGCTCTACAAATTTTTCTTTATTGGCTAAAAAAAATTTTCTAGCATCACTGTGTTCAATATAATCAAAAGAACTAACCAAAATTTTGTCAGCTACGCCAAGAATTTTTGGCATCCAAAATTTGGTATAAATTTTGAAAATAAAACCCTTTAATCCATCACCTCTGGTATCCATATGATAAGTGACTACCAAAGGTTTGTTTTTATTTTTTAATTTCCATTTTCTGACTAGATTAGCTGTACCAAAAAAAGGATAATGCAGATGTACCAAATCAAATTTGTCCAACTCTTTACTAATAGTTGGCAAATAGGCAGCGTTGCCATATTGTAATGGAGCACTAAGTCTCTGTACATAATCTTGTTTGTCTTTCAATTCTTTTTTATCTGTTTTTGGACTATATTGAGGAGTAAATACTTTTATTTTATGACCAAGTAAAGACAAGTGGCTCACCATTTGAAAAACAGTATTACCCATACCACCAAAATAAGGTGGATAAGTACAAACAATATGAGCCACTTTCATAAATTATTTTTTTAAGGCCTTATCTCTAACTACCTCGGTCAAATCTCTTTTCAATCCTTCAATCTTCAAATTCATTCTAAAAACTAAATAAAATAAACAGACAATAGATAAATAAATAATCAAATCAACACCTCTACCAATACCAATATATTCAGCCAAAATCTGAGTACTATTAGGCCAAAAAACCACCAAAGTCAATATCAACCAAAAGGCTATCCAAAAAAAAGTTGCTTTGTTTCCGAGCAAAGTCTTTTGTTTTTTTTGCCAGACAGTAATAATCGCTGATAATGCTAACAAGGCAAAGATTATTTTGAAAATGAGTAAAAGCATATTCTAAATTATTATAATAAATGACAAATTTCTAAGCTCAAATATCAACTTGTCCGCCTTGCCGTGCCCGCCGGCAGGCAGGTTTCTTGTTACTTATATTTATTTCAAAAATTTACCTAACAACAAATCTTTGACAATTTTGAAACCACTACTAAACCCTTGTCCATATTCATGATAAATAACTTTGACAGGAAATTCTACAAATTTCAAATTGTTTTCTTTGGTCAAACCCATTATTTCGGTAGCATGCGCCATACGATTTTGAGTAATTCTAATTTTATCAAGAGCTTTTTTGTTCAAAATTCTAAAACCATTTTGAGAATCATGCAAATCTACTACATCAAATAATCTATTTACAAATCTGCCCAAAGGTAATAGAACATGTTTTTTGAAAAAAGG
>MNVC01000002.1 GCA_001871435.1 Candidatus Magasanikbacteria bacterium CG1_02_32_51 | reverse complement strand
TGTTTGTGTTTCTTAATGAAATCACCAGTTGGCCTAAACCCATTAAATCCGCTCATGGTAGCCATGATGAATATCATTAGCACCATAGGTAGCGTATGCATTCTGCCTTGGCCACGCCTAAAGTCTTTCAAAGCTGATAATAAAAAGAATAGATTATCTTGTGTTAGTGGTTTGTGTTTTTGCATGGATATTTATGTATATATAGCCTAAATTTGCTATTACCATCAAATTATACCATAATATTTAATTTAGCGTAAGACGACCGTGCCCTAACCCCTCCTAATAGGAGGGGAAATAAATTTAAAATTCCTAAATTGAAAATTATCAAAACGCTCCTTCACTCATTGTCACAATATCATCCTTACCATCGAAGTCCACATCCAAAGCTTTGACATCTATCCCAGAATTAACAAAACTATTATAAGCAGTAAACGACTGGAAGAGAAGCTTACCAGAGATATCAAACACTTTTATTTCTGGTTTTCCGTCATCTCCCCTACCGACGATAATTTCGTCAATTTTATTACCATCTAAATCTCCAGTGGCCACATTTACTCCACTTTTGAAATTGCTTTCAAAAGGGGTAAATTCGTTTTTCAGTTTTAGATCTTTATCATAAATATATACTTGCGTTTTATCTCCTCCTCTACCGATCACCAATTCTTGAAATCCATCACCATCCACATCGCCTATTGTTAGACTATAGCCACCAGTATAATCTCTACCAAAAGGATAAAAATCTGTTCTTTTTTCTTCTCCATAAATACTATAAATTTTTATTGGCTGAGAAATACCTTTGCTTGGAGCTACAAATATTTCAGATAATCCATAACCTTGCAAATCACCTATAGCTACATTCATTTTACCCATATAGCCAGTAGCAAAAGGATAAATTTTGAAATATTTTTGTCCATCATCACGCCAAGTATCTATTCTATTTTCATGAGCCACCAACAAATCTCTTTTACCGTTTTTATCCAAATCAATATAAGCAATTTTGTCGCCACCTTTGTATTGATCATCAAAACTAAAAAAACCATTACGCACTCTCATCCCATCTGGACGAAAAAAACGTAAAAAAGAACCATTAGTAAACAAAATATCATTTAATTTATCAAAAGTTTTTAATAAAATTAAACCATCATTAGAAGCCACATTTACTTGATTGACAATAGAACCATCATTAATCTTAGAATCTTGAATACCATGAATTTTTTCATATTCTCCGTCCAAATTTATTTTTTGTTTACTATTTGTACTATTGACAATAGCCAAACCATTTTCAAAATTTCTTTCCCAAACATCTGGCTTGTAAGTATTATAACTATTTTGGGAACTAGCCTCAGCAATAGGCTGTCCTAAATTGATATTATATTCATCATACCACCAAGTCTGACCATGATTAGTATCACCATTGTCATAAGAAAAATAAGTATTTTCCAATAAAGAGCTTGCAAGACCAAAACGCATATCTTGATAATTTTGTACACCAGTATTATAAGTATTAGAATTTACAAAAGATATCTGAGGACTTGTATGTTCTTGCACAAGTTTCTTTAGAGTATTCATAATACTTGACCAATCAGTACTAGAAAAATTTTCCAACAATTTACCATTCAATTCTTGCAAATATAAGGCATTATGATTATTACCTAGAAGTATTACTGATTTACCATATAAATTTCTAGTTTGATTGTAGATGGATATCAAACCTTCCCGCCATTTATTATCCAAATCTACACTTACTTTGCCATAGTTACTCAAATCAATATTTTTGCCAGCAAACCAAGTAATATTATCCCAACTATTGTCATAAAAAACTCCATCCCAAAATCCACTAGACAAAAGATTTTGCGTTACAAATCTAGCCATATAGTCATTCAACCTTTCACCATTGTGCACTGGGGCATCATCGGTAATATTCAATAAATAAGTAGTAGGCCACCAAGAAAGTTTGTTACCATTGTTATCTTTTAGATACCAATCATCATAAATACCACTAACCAATTTTTTGCGCATAATGCTATAAGACGAACTAGCATCTTTGACAATTTCTTGGGGTGTAATATAGACAAGTAAAATAATATTAGGATTCCAAACTCGCATTTTTTGTAACAAATCTGGATGTCTAGCCTGTACTTCCATATCTAAGACTACCAGATCCCACTTAGATAGCTCTTTGGCTTGTACTTCAGTCATATCCCAATTAAGATAATAATTGGCTAATTTGGGAGAATTAACTTTGGCAAATACTGTCTTAGCAATTGAAAAAATAAAAACAAAATTAAACACAAAAATTAGCAAGCAAATACTAATTTTTTTCTTTATAAAAAATAATTTATCTTTTTTTTTCATGTTTTAATTCTAAAAAATACCAATATTTTAATTATGAACTAAATTATTATAAATACTTTGTAAATCCAAAACATTATTTATAATATCAAAATTCTTGCTAGCATATTCTCTAGCCTCCTGAGCAATTTCAATTGCCTCTTGCTGGTTAGCCACTATGTGATCAATAGCTTCTACTAATTTTTGAGCATCTTTGACTGGAACTATATAACCACTTTCTTTGTCTTTCAACAATTCATCTCCAGCTGGAGGTGTTGTTACTATTGGTCGCCCAGCCGTCATCATCTCCATGACTACTAGACTAAGACCCTCCCACAAAGATGGCTGAACTACTATATCTATATCTGCTATATAATCAACTACATTAGAAATAGCTCCATGCCAAACTATTTTTTCAAATATTTTAAATTCTTTTGACTTACTTATCAATGACTCTTTTAAAGGCCCATCACCAAAAAAATGTAATTCATAATCAAAATTTTTGACCTTACTCAAAGCCTGTAACAGATATATTTGACCTTTTTGTTCCCAAAATCTGCCTATACAAGCTATTTGTATTTTCTTATGAGTAAACAATTTATTAGTAGGCACTTGCAACCATTTTTCAGTATCAATACCATTTAACAACAAAACACATTTTTCGTCTTTGATAGCAAAATATTTTTTGATAAATTTCTCTACACTTTTGGATACAGCCAGAGCTTTGTCTACTTTTCTCAATATAAAACACCACCCAAGTTTTCTCCAAAGAGAAGTCGCATCTTCTACATTGTGCATAGTAGTTATCCAAAATATTTTTTTTCTCCAAATTAATTTTACAAAAAAACCAAAAAAATCAGCACTAAGTAAATGCGTATGAATAATGTCAGGCTTTATTTGTTGTGTATGTTTCCAAAGTTTGAGATATGCACCAATTCGTCCACCAGCTCCACTCTTTGAGCCCATATATATATGAACATTTGCTAGATTTTCAAATTGCTTTCTAAATTCTCCATCTTCAACACAACTAGCAATATAGATTTCATATTTATTTTTATCAAGCAATTTGGCATAATGCCAGACAAGCTTTTCAGCTCCACCTATTACATACCTTGGAATCACATGCAAAATTTTTATTTTTTTCTCCATAAAATCATTATTTTTTATCACACAAATCTAAATAAATTTCTTCATATTTACTTTTCATAATAGATATATCAAAATCCTTTTTAATACTCTGTCTAGCCTCAAGACCAAGCTCCAACAATTTATTTTGATTAGCAAAAATCCAAGACAAACTATCTGCAAAACTCTCTATAGAAATATTGGCACACAAAAGACCATTTCTTTTGTCTATTATTACCTCTGGTAAGACACCTACTTTGGTAGCAATAACAATTCTAGCAGAAGCCATAGCCTCCAAAGCTACCAAACCAAATCCTTCATAAAATGAAGGTAACAAAAGTATATCAGTATTACTATATTTAGCTACTACATCAGTGGTTGGTGAAAAAAATTCTATTTTGTCTCTCAAACCAAGTTGGCTTACCAAATTCTGCAAATTATGTTCAAGACTACCTTGTCCGACAATTTGACATTGCCAATTTTTAGCTTTGTATTTTGACAAAGCCTCAATCGCCATAGCAAAATTCTTTTCTTTTTCTAGACGACCAAGCAACAAAAATTTTATGGGCTCAACTACTTTTCTATTAGGAACAAACAAAAATCTTGATAAATCTATACCAGGATTGATAACTACAATTTTTTCTTCGGGAAGTTTGAAATATTTTTGTAATTCTTGTCTGATTGTCTTGGATACAGCCACAAATTTATCAATATTTTTTCTGTTCCAATATTTCAATTTATTTTTTATTATACTTTCATTTCTATAAACACTATGCTCAGTAGATATGACTGGCAAATTCAATTTTTTGGCGACTATGCTCCCCCAAAAATCTGCTCCAAAAAGATGAGTATGGACAATATCAGCTCCAATATTTTGCAAAGTTTTTTGCAAATCTTTTATTAGACCAAAGGAAAGCTTTTGTTTTTTTTCTACCAAAATAACTTTGACTCTCTTATCCAATTGACTAGTCAAAGGAGTATTGGCAAAAAAAGTAATAATACTACAATCAAAATTATCTGCTACTAGAAGATTTGACAAATCTACTACCAAACGCTCTGCCCCACCATAGTTCAAAGCTGATATAATTTGTACTACATGAATTTTTTTATTTTTATTCAACATATTTTTCTCCATAACGACTAAGTTGCAAAGCAGACAAACCCAAAGCAAGTGGAAACCACATATTAGGATTGAAATAAGAAGTACTAAACAACTGAAATACGATAGCAGATACGACTACAAAAAATACCAAAAGCAAATAATCTTCATGTGTCTTATAGTATTCTTGCCATATTTTTTTTATTATCCAAGTCAAAAACAACAACATAGCCATACCACCTAGGATTCCTTCTTCAAAAAATACTTTGAGTAAAATACTATGAGCATCAAGAGATTCACCAAAATCAGTAACATAGATAGCAGTATCATCAAAGACTGGAATATAAGTATTAGGTCCAAAACCAAACCACGGCTTTTTTTGTAAATAAAAAGTTGCTATTTTGAAATTTTCCCATCTAGCTTGATTGGAACTATTTACTACATTTGATCCCAAAAAAACAACCATATAAGAAAATACAGCTACCAAAAAAACCACCACAAGTACTATAATAATATTAAAATATTTTTGTACGAATTCTTTGACTTCTTTTTTGAATATTATAAACAAAAGTATCAAATCAAACAAAAGTACTAACCAAGCCGTACGTGATAAAGTAAGCAATGTAATCAAAGACATAAACAGACTACTATACAAAAATATTTTTTTATTTAATAGATCTTTTTCTTTTTTATAAAAATAAAAACCAATAGGAATGATAGCTACCAAAATCTCTCCAATCATATTGTGATTGTAACCAAATGGTGCCAAACCAAAAAAAGCAAAAGGTGTTACTCTTGGCCACACATCCAGACCAAAACTACGCACGAAAGCTACTAAACCAAATAGAAAAATAGCCACGCCTGTAAAAAACAAAATACGCAAAGTCTTCTTAAAAATCTCTTTGGTTTGTATTATTGACAATGACAAAGCTACATAAAAAATATAAACAAAAAGCATTGGCCGTAACAAATATTTGAGAGAATAACCAACCAAATGTTCATAAGCAAACCAAGTAGAAATACCTGCCAAGCATAAAAATACAAAATAAAACAAAAAACCTGGAAAGAGATGATATAATTTTTTGATATTTAGATTTTTCAAACGCAAAAGTATAGCAACTAGAAAAGACAAAAATAATAATATAACCAAAAAGTCAATCACAGGTGCATTGAGAGCAGACAAATAAGGATTATTTTTTGCCCAATCTAGACGAGAAAAATTTACTTCCAAACCATGCAAAAAAACAAAAGGCAACAAAAAATAAAACAACTTATCCAAATAAAAAGCAAAAAAAACAATAACAAAAAATGCTATAATTATTACTGTGTAAAAAGGATAAAAATTGTACAAAAAAACCAAACTAGTAGCCAATAAAATAACTCCTACGATAACAAAAAAACTAATCTCTTTGTGTGGCTTAGATTCTGTTGATAGATCTGTCATAGTGCTTGTATTATAGCACAAAAATAGCTTATAGCAAAAAAGAGAGGAAATATTTAATTTTTGAAATAAGCTAGCCAATCTGTTTTTATTGTTGATGAATAATACTATTTATTTCTTCAATCTTTTCTTTCATTAGCTCTTCACTATTTGCCTCAAGATTTAGACGCAAAACTGGCTCAGTATTACTCTGTCGTATATTGAACCAAAAATCAGAGAAATAAAAACTAAAACCATCCAAATTCAAAACTTTGTCAGCTTTACCATATTTTTCATGCAAATTTTGCAAAACTTTTTCTTTATCCTCTACCTCAAAATTTATTTCACCAGAATGATAATATTTTTTCATTCCTTGCCAAATTTCGTTAAGAGACTTATTTTTTAGAGACAACATTTGTAAGATATAAAGTAATGACAAATCTGTTATTTCTATTTTATACATATCTTCATAATAAAGATGCAAAGACAATTCACTCCCAAACACTGCTCCAGTATCTTGCATTTGTTTTTTGATGAAAGCATGCCCAACTCTACACATCCTGGTCTGACCTCCTGCTTCTTGCCAAATTTCCGACACAGATTTGCTAGAACGCAAATCATAAAGCATCAGCCCTCTTGGATGATTTTTTAGTACTTCCAGACCAAGCATTATTTCTACAAAAGAAGCTTCTACGACTTGACCTTTGTTATCTACAAGACCAATTCTATCAGCATCGCCGTCTAGAGCAAAACCAAAATCAGCACTATTCTCTACTACTTTTTTTTGTAAATCACGCAAAGTCTCTATTTTGAGAGGATTAGCTTCATGATTAGGAAAAGTCCCATCTGGTTCTAGATAAAGATATTCCACTTCCACTGGCAATTCAGACAAAATTCTAGGCAAAGTGACTTTGGCCATACCGTTTCCCGCATCCACGACAATTTTGAGTGGTTTGATACTTTCTTTTTTGATTAAACTAAAAATCTTATTTTTGTATTCTGCAAAAATGTCTATATCCTCTATATTACCTTTTTTTTCAGAATCTTTAAAATCATTTGCCAAAACTAAATCTTTGATATCAACCATACCACTCTCTTTACCTACTGCTAAGCCGTTTCCTAAAGTAAATTTGAAACCATTGTACTCTGCTGGATTATGACTAGCTGTAACCATAATTCCTCCAACATATTCTAAAAAATAGGCACAAGCAAAATTAAAATAAGGTGTGGAAGAAAGACCAATATTGACCACATCAAAACCCTCATCATTTAATCCTCTAAATACTTCCTTTTGAAACTTTGGACTAGAGAGACGCATATCTCTACCAGAAACGACTTTTTGACCTTTCTTAATAAAATTGTTTTTTCGCAAAAATACAGCAAAAGCACGACCAATTCTATAAGCCAATTCATCGGATAACTCACTTGCAACTAAACCTCGAACATCATAAGATTTGAAAATACTTTCTGAAATAGACATAATTATTTTAATTAAACAAAAATTATTTGATAATAAGTGTAATTTAGTATATAATAATGTAAAATCTAAGTAAAGGCCAGAATGCTATTTTTAGTTAAAAAACCTTATAAATATGAATGCCCAAAAATTAATTGACAACTTCTCTACCCATCTCAAAAATGTCATTGCCAAGTCTATTTCTTTGGCTACTTTCAAAAAATCAGAAATGGTTGAACCTATTGATTTCTTTTATTCTCTAGTAGAAGAAAAAGGTTGTATAGCTGCTGAGATTTTGAACAAATTCAATCTAGATGAAAAATTAACCAAAAAAATTTTTGGTGATTTGAAAAAAGAAGAAAGAGATCTTACTTCTATAAATATTCCCGAACTAAGCCCAAAATCTAGACAAATTATTGAAAAAGCTCTAATAATTGCTCACGACAAACAACATGCCTATATTGGTACCGAACATCTACTTTATGCCCTTATTTATTCCAAAAATCTAGAAATAAAAGAATTACTTAATTCATTGAATATTGATTACAAATATATCAAAGAACAATTGTCTATAGTCTTCCAAAATGATACTAGATTTTCTAGTATCAACCAAGAAGATGAAGAATTTTTGAATGAAATAGAAGAATATCCTCCTATGATGCCACCAATGTTAGCCCCACAAAAAATGTCAAAACCTAAAAGTGCCATTATTCAATTCACCACCAATCTTACTTCCAAAGCTGAACAAAAAAATATTGATGAAGTAATCGGTCGTGATGCTGAGATAGAACGGATTATCAATATTTTGGCTAGACGCACCAAGAACAATCCAATTCTAGTCGGCGAACCTGGGGTTGGTAAGACAGCAATTGTTGAAGGCTTAGCCAAAAAAATTGTTGAAGGTAAAGTCCCAGACATTTTGAAGAAAAAACAAATTATATCTCTAGATTTGACACTACTTGTAGCTGGAACAATTTACCGTGGAGAATTTGAATCTAGACTAAAACAAATTATTGATGAATGCAGTCACAACCAAAACTATATTTTGTTTATTGATGAATTGCACAATATTATCGGCGCTGGATCCAACCAGGGTACGATGGATGCTGCCAATATTTTGAAACCTGCTTTGGCTCGTGGACAATTGCACTGTATTGGTGCCACTACTTATGATGAATACAAAAAATATATTAGTCAGGATCCTGCCCTAGAGCGTCGTTTCCAAAAAATAGATGTTGAAGAGCCAACAAATGAAGAAACTTTGCAAATACTCCAAGGTTTAAAAAAATATTATGAAGCATTTCATCATGTCAGTATTGGTTCAAAGACTATTGAAGAAGCAGTATTACTTAGCAATCGTTATATTCATGACAATTTTCAACCAGACAAATCAATTGACTTACTAGATGAAGCTTCTGGTTTTGTCAGTTCAAAACAAAAAACCAGTAAAGAAGACTTACAAATTTTTTCTTTGGAACAAAAGCTAAACGAACTAACAGAACAAAAAAACTTTGCTATTGCCGAAGAAAAACTAAAAGAAGCCATAAAAATAAAAAAACAGATTGACCAACTGGAAAAACAAATCGAAAAAACAAAAGCTAACCACAACAAAAATATTCCCCTTGTCAAAGTTACACCAGAACACATCCGCCATATTGTCAGCCAAAAAATGCATATTGACAAAAGTATTTTAGAAAAGAATGAATGGGAAATTCTAGACAGTCTAGAAATAAACTTGAACAAAAATATTATTGGTCAAGAAGAACAAATAAAAAAAATTGTCCGTACTTTCAAAAGTGCCTCTCTTGGTTTGCACAAAGACAAACCATTTGCTTCTCTACTCTTTGTTGGTCCTAGTGGCGTAGGCAAAACTGAGCTTGCCAAACAAATTGCCCAAGAGCTTTATCACGATGAAAAAGCTTTTGTCAAACTTGATATGAGTGAATTTTCAGAAGGCCATAGTGTCTCCAAATTGCTTGGCTCACCCGCTGGTTATATTGGTTACAAAGACCGTAATCCTTTTGTAGAACAAATCAAAAAAAGACCTTACTCCGTAATCATCTTTGATGAAATAGACAAAGCTCACAAAGATGTTTCCAAACTTCTCTTACAAATACTAGATGAAGGAACACTAACCGACAACCAAGGTAAAAAAATAAAATTGAAACACAATATAATTATTATGACTACCAATATTGGCTCTGAACTATACAAAAACAAAAGTATTGGTTTTGGTGGACAAAAAACTGAAGATAACAAAAATTTAGAAAAAAATATCCAAAATAAACTCAAAGAACAACTGGATGATGCCTTACTTAGTAGAATTTCCAATATTATTATTTTCAATACTTTGAACAAAAATGATATAGAGAAAATAACTGAAAAACAAATCGCTGAAATATCTGTACACTTACAAAAAACTAGAAAAATTACACTATCTTCTGATAAACAAGCTATAGAAAATTTAATTTCTCAAATCAAATATGAGGATTATGGCGCCAGAAATATCACTCAAATAGTCGCCGACACTGTCCAAAATTTGCTGATAGAAAATTTGAAAAACAAAAAGAAAAATAAATATACTTTGACTTACGACAAAGATTATAAACTTATTTAGTTATGTCTTTAACAGAGCAAGAACAACAAAGAATGCAGAGATTCCAAAAAGTTAGTCAGACGATGAAAACTCTGAACAATTTTCAAACTGCAAAACAAACAGACGAGGCTATAGAATTTTATAAAAACAAACTAAAAAAAAAATATCAAGAAATGAATCAAGAAGAAATAGAAAAAATATTTCAAAAAATTTCTGAGTTATTGACACAAAGAACAAATATCAACCTAAAAGAACAAGAATACATCTACACTACGATCCCAGATTTTTTGGTAGAGGAAGAAATCCAAAAATATTTGTTAGCCAACTCCAAATTGATTTTGCTAAAACAAAAATTACTAAAAAACTATGACAAATAATTTGGCAGAACAATTGGCTAGTCCAGAATTCAAAGATGAACTATCAACTGCCTTAGATAACGTTATTTCTCTACCCCTAAATAAACAAAATAAAACAAAAATAGCCGAAAAAATTCAAGAAATGATGACAAATCCAGAACTACAGCAACAACTACAAGACAATATACAACAAACGCTTGGGGCTAACCAAACACCAGCCAATGATAACAACACAGAAAATGCTATTGATTCTATTGGCAATGAATCAAACAATGAAGAAGATACACCCCAAATTACCAATGGTAACACATCAAAAAAAACTAAAACACCTAGCACTACACCAGCACCAGAACAAAGTCCAGAGAATCAAGGAAACAATCCTACTAATGAAGTTCCAGAAAATAAAAAAGATTTAGGATTAGATAATAGACCAAGCGGGATAATGAATAATAAAGAAGAAGGAATTGGGGAAGAAAAACAACCAGAAAAAGAAGAAAGTGACAATGAAGAAGAATCACCTGACAACACAGAAGGATATCTACCGGAAGAAGAAAATCCAGATGAAACTAACACAAAAAATCCTGAAGATAATGAAACTGAATCTACAGATAATGAAGACAAAAAAAATGAACAAGAAGATGGCGAAGACAAAAACGAAGAATCACCTGTTGATCCGGTAGAAAAAGACAAATCAAAAACACCAACCCCAGAACAACAAACAGAAAATAATAATACAGAGGATGCTTCTGCTCAAGAAAAAAAGAAAAACAAAGATATAGAACAACTGCAAAGAAGAGTCTACAAATATAAAAATGACATAAAAAATAAAGGAGATAAAATCGTCATGTTGATGGCGCTACTCTATGGAATTTTTATTCCACTCAGCTTTATATTACTTGTCATACATTGGATATTAGAATTTTTTATATGGCTTACTGCAATTACTATTGTAATTCCTATTATATTTAAAATAATACAAATTATTTTAGATGGTATAAGAACAGGAATAGAACTCATAATTAAAAAATTGAAAAAAGAAATAGCTACTTTGAAAAAAGAAATAGAGGAACTAAATAAAAAAATAAAACTGATACAGAAAAAAATAAAGACTATGAGCTTAGCATACAGATTTAAAAAAAGATTACAAAAATAAAATTTTATCTAATGGTCTAATATAAAATAGACCAAACACTAATAACTAATATATGGATAAAAAGCGTATTATATATATTACAATTTTCATTATAGTCTGTATTCTCTTAGGTTATGCCATCTATTTTGTTTTTTTCAAAAAAGCTTCTACAAAAAATATACCTAGTCAAAATACAACTACCAGTACAAACAACTCCGCTTTTCCAAATGCCAACAACGGACAAAATACAAGTGGTAATGTAAATAATACAAATAATGTAAACAACACACTCACTACCAACAATAAAAATATATCCAATACAGCAAACACCAATCCAAACTCCAGATTTGACACTACTCAAGAAAAGCCCTTGGTCAACAAAATTACAGATATCCAGACACTAAGTGTAGCTCCAGCCACTTCTGGCAATGGACTTAGATTTTATAATACTCAAGATGGCAAATTTTACCAAATATCTGCTAGTGGCGTAGTAACCCCTCTGAGTGATCAAGTATTTTTCAATGTTTCTAGTGTAACTTGGTCACCAAAAAATAATGAATCCATTATTGAATACCCAGACGGAGCAAATACCTATTACAATTTTAGCACCAAACAACAAATCACTCTACCAACACATTGGCAAGATTTTTCTTTTTCTATTGATGGCTCACAAATCGCTGCCAAAAGTCTTGGTCTTGATCCAAGCAATCGCTGGTTGATTACCAGTGATCCTCAGGGTAAAAATATCAATCTCATAGAGCCTATGGGTGATAATTTCAACAAAGTAATAGTAGATTGGTCACCAAACAGACAAGTAGTAGCTCTCTCCGCAACAGGAGATCCACTGGGATCTGAACAACAACAAATATTACCAATAGGTCTCAATCAAGAAAATTATAAAGGCTTAGTAGTAGAAGGACGTGGCCTAGAAATAGCCTGGTCCAAAGATGGTTCCAAATTATTACACAGTGCTTACAATGGTGCTAGTGATTACAAACCAGCTTTATGGGTAGTAGATGCCACACCAGACACCATGGGCAACAATAGAAAACAACTTGGGCTAAATACTTGGGCTTCAAAATGTACTATGGCAGACAATAGATTTGTTTACTGTGGCGTACCCACAACTATGGAAACTGGAGTCGGTTTCACACCAGAGTTGTCAGATTTCATCTCAGACGATATTTACAAAATAGATATACAAACTGGTATCAAAACTATTATACCTACAGATGACTACCACACCATAGAATCTATGTATGTTAGTGCCGATGGTACTACTCTTTATTTTACAGATACCAATAGTAGTGGCATTTTTGATATTCCTATAAAATAATAATATGCTGTCCACAAAAAAAATCCTTACAATTTTCATACCAGCACTACTAATAGTTGGCCTTGCTTTTTTTGTACAAATTATCAAATACCAACCACTATTTCCAAAAGTTTTACCACAGGATAATACTCCCAAGCAATTTGTAATTCCCCTCTTTCCAGAAGATCCAATAATAGGAAATCCAAAATCACCTATCACTATCATCGCTTTTGAAGATTTTTCTTGTGGAGAATGTTCTCGACAAAATGACATCTTTGAAATTTTACAAACCAAATATCCAAACAAATTCAAAGTCATCTGGAAAGGCCTACCTATTTCCGATTTTCCATATCCATCTATAAACGCTGAAAAGTATGGCTATTGTGCCAACCAACAAAACAAATTTGCTGATTTCAAAACCAATGCTTTTGTAAATACTCTTGAGCTTTCAGAAACAACATTACAAGTCATCGCTCAAAATATTGAGTTAGATGAAAAACAACTCAATAAATGTCTAAGCTCAGAAGAAGTAACAAACTTTATAAAAATCACCGAAAATATAGCTCAAATCTTGAGTGTACAAGCAGTACCTGCATTTTTTATAGACAACAAACAAATTTCAAAAGAAGATACAGCATCTGAGTATGCTTGGGAAACATTATTAGGTTTAAGCCAATAATATGAGGAAAAGTTTTTTTTTACTACTTTCTTTGATACTGATAGCAACAATATTTAGTCCGTATATTGTAAAAGCGGCTAACACAAAAATAAAAGTAGCAGCTATTGGTTCTTCTAGTTTTGATCGAGGTTGCAATAACAATTGGGGATTTATACAACTACTACAAAAAACTCTAACTAATACCTACACATTTTCATGTAAAGATACTTCTTTAAGTAGTATGGGTATTGCTTATTTTTTAGATAAATGGAAAAACAATGTAAAAGGTAAAGGCTACAATGAATTGTTACTCTACGCTGGCCTAAATGGTTTAGGAAATAATGATGGTTTAAATGCATATAAGGCAGGAATGGAAACCATACTTTCAGAAGCCAAAGCTGAAAATATGCGTATTGTTATAGTAGGAGCTCAACCTTTCAAAGGATATAGCTCATGGACAGAACCTTGGGGTGGGAATTTAGTTACAAATAATCAAAGTTTGTCACAAGATTCGAGAGTAGACAAATATATTGATGTAATGGATTTAGTAGACAAAGATCGTGATGGTAAAATAGACGATGGATTATCAGGTGATCATTTACATCTCAACCCTGCTGGAAACACCCTTCTTTATAAGGCCATATTGGAACAGGCTTATGGTGGTCCTAGTAGTGTTAGTACAGTAAATCCACAAGGTAACAATACCGTGTCTGTTGATACTATTTTTAGTGAAATAAAACTAGAGATAAAAAAACCAGACACAAAAATAAATATACCAGGATTAAATTTTTCTGAACCAGACATAGAAAAAATGAAAATCACAGATGATGCTGGTAATGTTTGGCTCACTATCCCCTATCTTGGGGAATATATTGCAGCTGTATATAAATATGGTATTTTTATAATTTCTTTATTAGCAGTATTTGGCATTATAAGTGGAGGTATTACTCTTATGACCGGTGGTAGTGTATCTTCCAAAAGTGCTGATGGTAAATCTATAGCCTCAGGTGTAAATGCCGCTAAAAAAAGAATTACTATGAGTGTTATGGGTTTGATAATTGCCGTCACTTCATACAGTCTTTTGTACCTTATCAATCCAGAATTAGTGCAATTTAGAAATTTGAGGATATTGTATGTGAAAGGTGAACCATTTTCTGAAAAAGAAGATGTACCAGATGAAGTATCTAATTCTACCAATGGTATGGAAAACACTAGTAAATTAATTATTCAAACCAATGTACCGAATAAACTAAGCGCTAATGAAAATCCAATACCTTATTTAATAGGAGGACTACCAAACTCTATAAAAAAATGTTCTGCTGAGGCGTTGCAATATACTGCACAAAAATTAGACGAACAACACATTTGCGTTGGATCATGTCACTGTGCGTATACGACATCTCATTTTTTGAATTATATAGGTTGCCAAATAAAATACACTGCAAGTGCCCCAGATATAAGTAATTATGCCAAAAATCTAAATTGGATAGAAACAGAAGTTATAAAAGATTCAAATGATCAAAATTTACCAATAGGTTTAGCTATAATGACAGATTCAAGTAAAAAAAATATATTACACGCTGGTATTTCACTTGGTAATGGAGCTATATTTGATTCTAGTGGAAAACTCGAAGCTTTCAATAAAGTTAATAAAGCGACAGGTAACACTTGTCCACCTGTCAGAAAAGTAAAGGTCGGCGAGAATAATCAAACTGTATCACCTCTATTTGATATAGACCCAAATAATAGTAATAAAAACTGCACAGGTTGTTCATTAATACCTTCTGAGTCACCCATAACCGGTAGATGGGCTGATAATCCTCTGTCAGCAATAAATCAACCATTTTACGGTTCTTTAATACAAGGCACTGGCTACGGAGATTCATGTTACAGTGTACAATTTTGGGCTATCAGAAAATCAGCAAGTGCAGCTAGTGAATTCAATTATGTTTATACACCAACTGAGATTAAATAGATAATTTTTATGACCCCACCTTCCACCATCTTCACCTGCTCCAACTGTGACGCCCAATTCACCAAATGGTCTGGACGTTGTCTTGAGTGTGGTAAATGGGGTACAGTGATGGAATCCGAAAAAACTATTGAGAAGAAAGAAAAGACCAAAACAGCTTACAAAGCTCTAGAAACAAAAACTCTATCTCAAATAAGTAAACAAGAATTACAACGAATCACTACCAAAATTTCTGAGATGGATAGGGTCTTGGGTAGTAGTGATATTGATGGCAAAAATAGTGGCTTTGTTCCAGGTAGTCTGGTATTACTGGGTGGCGAACCAGGTATTGGCAAATCTACATTATCTATTCAACTTGCCTCACTCATCTCCCCTACTCTATATATTTCTGGTGAAGAATCAGCGCAACAAATAAAAATGCGTGCTGATAGACTCAAGATAAAATCAGATAAATTGTTTCTAGCCAACGAAACCAATATTGAGACTATTTGTGCTACAATTGAAAAACAAAAACCAATATTAGTTATTATAGACAGTATTCAAACAATTTATTCGCAAGAAGTAGAAGGTGAGGCTGGCAATATCAACCAAATCCGAGCCTGCACTGCCAAGCTACTTGAAACTGCCAAAGCTACCAATTCAATTATTATTATAATTGGACATGTCACCAAAGAAGGCACTGTCGCTGGACCAAAAACTCTAGAGCATATGGTGGATACTGTACTTTATCTGGAGGGTGACAGACATCACAGCTACAGAATTTTGCGTACTGTAAAAAATCGTTTTGGAGCGACTGATGAAGTTGGTATTTTTGAGATGTCCGAAACTGGATTAGTTCCTGTCAAAAATCCTTCAGCTAGTTTCCTAGAAGAACGTGAAGGTGAAGTGTCAGGTAGTGTGATTACCTGCCTTATGGAAGGTACCAGACCCCTTCTCATTGAAATACAAGCTCTGGTCAACAAAACAAGTTTTGGCTTTCCTGTCCGCAAAGCTAGTGGTTTTGATTTGAATAGATTACATGTTCTTACAGCTGTATTACAAAAACGTGCAGGCCTCAATCTTGGACAATATGATATTCATATCAATGTTGTGGGTGGTGTCAGAGCCAATGAACCAGCAGCTGACTTGGCTGTTTGTCTAGCTATTGCTAGCTCATACAAAGACAAAGAACTTGGCAAAGACTTGGTTGTCTTTGGTGAAGTAGGACTTGGTGGTGAAGTTCGCAGTATTGCTCAATTAGAAAAAAGAATCAAAGAAAGTCACAGTCTTGGTATGAAACGTATAATTACTAATTTAGGAAAAAATAAAAATAAAATTGATGTCAAAATTATTGATGTCAAAAATATTGCAGAACTTATTAAGCAGACTTAAAAAAAATTAATCTCTAATAAAAACGTCCGTAGGGACAGGTCGACTCGTCCGCCTTTGGTGGAGACCTGTCCCTACACTGTTTATATAATTTACAAACAATCTATCACTTCCTATATTTATCAACAAAAAATACGCTCCAAATCAGGAACGTATTTTTATTATTAAAGGAAACCACTCAATTCGTTTTTCTCCTTACTCTGACTTCAACTAAAGTTAAAATCAAAGCGAGATGTGAGTGGCTTTCTTGTTTGAGGAGCTGTCGTGTGGTAGGAAACCACTCACTCCTCATTGAACACTTGTATGTAGTTCTTCTCAGGCAGGTCGGAGGATGCCCCGACCCTTGATGACCATGAGCACCTGCTCACGGCTAATCTTGCCCTCTTCGACCAGGCGTGAGGCGAACTGCTTCGCCTTCTTTTCATCAAACGTGAGAACAGCCGACCTTGTAAAGGCCACAGCATTCTCTCGTGAGACGATCAGTCTCTCCACAGGATCGACTTTGACTGGAAACGGATTCCTGAAGTAGCCACCGATGCTGACACCACCGAGATGGGCAGCCTTGATGATGTTGAGACGATTTTCGAACTCGCTGAACATTGGCTCCTGCCTTTTGTATATGTACAATCACCTTTAGACACCCAAGAGGTATTTAGGGATCATGTACCACCGAGACACCATAACATAATAAACAAAAAACACAAAAAAGTCAAGTATTTGTGTACAGGATGTGTGACCAAGCTTTTAGGCCTGGATCTCGTCACCCATTGGTATGACGATGATCCTCGCCTTACCAGCGAGAATGTCCATCAGATCTTGCTCTGTGACACCGTTGACCACGAGCATCTCGCTGAACTTGAAGGCGACTTCCGAGGTGAAGATATACTTTAAGGCCACTCCGAAGGACTGCCGAGAAACCTTCTCAGGCTTCACGAGGTTGTCCACAGGCAGAACTCCCACCTTGAGTGGGTTGGCCATGTAGGGCCCAGGACGCACATTCCCCATGAGCGCCGCGAGAAGTAGGTGACGTCGAGGAGAGATATCATCAAAACGCGAAGACATCAGAAAATCCACCTTTAAAGAATTTGACCATTCTATATAACCCCCTTACTCACCATGAGTACAGGAATAGAACTGATAGGAAAACAACATACACACAAGAATACACAAAAAAACGCCTTTTGTCAAGGAGTTGTACCTCATTTGTCAAATAACTAAATTCTATTCAAGATGCACATCTTTCTCCCACTCACCCACTTTCTTTTTCAAACTTGGATATTTCTGAAAATCCATACCCCTAGCCACATCACGAGCTAACTTGATAATACTAATATCTTTCATTGTAGCAATTTTTAGATTCATCAGACCACTTTGTGAAGTACCATACACTGCTCCAGGTCCACGAACTTGAAGATCATATTCAGCCAAAACAAAACCATCATTTGTTTTCTCAAAAAACTCCAAACGCTCCTTACTCTTGACTGAGGTCTTAGTTGTAAATAAAAAACAATAAGATTGATGACTACTTCGTCCCACACGTCCCCGAAATTGATGAAGTTGAGCCAGCCCAAAATTTTCAGCACCTTCTATCATCATTACACTAGCATTGGGAATATCTACACCAACTTCCACAACAGAAGTGGAAACCAAAATATCTATTTTACCACTAGCAAAATTTTGCATCTTTTCGTCTTTTTCAACCGATTTTAATTTGCCATGGAGATAATCCACTCTCAAATCTGGAAAAATTTGTTTATTCAATTTTTCATATTCTATCAAAACAGACTTCTTTTCTTGGCTTCCTGTAAAACTATAATTAATTATTTCTATTTCATTTTCATCTTTTTCTTTTTGCTCAATAAGCGGACAAATCACGAAGACCTGTCTCCCCTGTTTCACTTGCTCACGAATAAAATCGTAAGCTTTTTGTCTATTATGATCATCTACCAATCTAGTCTTGATTACTTTTCTGTCTTTTGGCATTTGCTTGATAATAGACAAATCCAAATCACCATACATTGTCAAAGCAAAAGAACGTGGGATAGGTGTCGCCGTCATACTAAGGAAATGAGGGACTAATGCCGACTGTCTGCGAATGAGCGAAGCTCTTTGCTCTACACCAAAGCGATGTTGTTCATCGACAATGACTAAGGCTAAATCTTTGAACTTTATTTTGTCTGAAAGTAGAGCGTGCGTACCAATAATAACATTTATTTTACCTGATTCAATTTTTTCAGACAGTTCTTTCAAAGATAAACTTTCTTTTTCTACATTATCTCCATTTATCTCTACTTTATCTCTATTTATAAATCTCATTGATCTCGTCAACAAACAAACATTTATCTCATGATCTTTCAACAAAACACAAAAAGACTCGTAATGTTGCTTGGCCAATATTTCTGTCGGTGCCATTATTGCTACCTGATAATTATTAAGCACTGTATTCAATGTAGCCATACCAGCTACCACAGTTTTTCCTGATCCAACATCACCCTCAAGCAATCTATTCATCGGTTTAGCCTTACCCAAATCTTGTATTATTTCCCAACTAGCCACTTTTTGATCTTTAGTAAGTTCAAAAGGTAATGACGCAACAAATTCTTTAGTATAATTTTCTTGAAATTTTATTACAGGGGCTTTGGAAACACTAATAGCCTGACGAAGCATTTCAGCCCGTAATTGCAAAACAAACAATTCATCAAATTTCAATCTCTTTTCAGCGTGTGCTATATCATCTTGATTTTCAGGAAAATGAATTGACCTTATTGCTTCTCTTAATTCCATCACATCGGCTACATCACGAACATCATCAGGAAGCCAATCTACTATTTCATCTACATAATGTACTACTTGGCTAACCAAAAAACGTATTTGTTTTTGGGTAATACCAATTGTTAACGGATAAATTGGGACAATACGCGCCGTATGAGTAGTTTCTTTTTTGACTCTTTCATAAGCTGGACTGACCATTTGTAAACCAAATATATCAGACTTCACTTTGCCAGAAAAAAATAATTCTTCACCAACATGCAGATTTTTACTAATAAATGGTTGACCAAACCACACAACTCTCAATCTTTCAGATCCATCAAAAATCAAAGCCTCAGTAATTATCTTTCGACTCTTATGACTTCTTTTACTATTGATAAGCTCAATTTTTCCTTTTATAGTCACTTCCTGACCTGCTTGTAAACTGGCAATAGTCAAAATTGAACTATAATCTTCATAGCGAAAAGGAAAATAAAACAACAAATCTTCTACTGTCTCAATACCAAGAACAGACAGTCTTTTTTCAAGAGTCTTACCAATTCTATTTAGTTTCGTAACTTTTTCCTTCAAATTCATAACATAGCTATTGTAGCAAAAAACTCCCTTTTTGGGGAGTGTCAATAAAATTCAGATTAATTAAAATTAGTACTTTTTTCCCCCCATCTTAAAAAGATAGGGAACACTTATAAGTACAACGTGCTATACCACACCCAATTTCAATTTCTTCTCCACCACGTAGCATACAGTACTTTTTGGATAATTCACTGAAAAAACCACTATCAAGGTCGCTACTAAATCGAACTCTAATAAGAAAAAAACTCATCAATACCAAACCGAAAAGCAAA
>MNVC01000034.1 GCA_001871435.1 Candidatus Magasanikbacteria bacterium CG1_02_32_51 | reverse complement strand
TCTTATTAACGCTTTTATGGATACTGTAATCATTTAATCTAGCCCTGTGTATTATTTTGTACACTGTAGGAGCAGAAATTGAATACTTACGTTTTAAGTCACAAACCCTTGTATGTTCCACATAGTAAAGTTTTACTAACTCCTTTCTTTGTAAAGGAGTTATCCTAGTTCTTTTGTGAATAACCATATTTTATTGCTTACTTACTCTTGAGTTAAACTATTCATTAGTTTATCTCAAAAGTGTAAACAACGCTATTATATCTTACATTTTAATTTATAAAATTTGTTATTTGAAACATTTAAAATTAATTAATTGAGAAATTGTTTTAAAATTCAAAATTTAAAATTCCTAAATTTTTTACTCTATTTAGCAAAATTAAATAATATAGAAATATATGGGTGATACAACTGATATCAAAAAAGGTGCTGTCATACGACACAACGGACAGCTTTTTGTAATAAATACTTTTCAATTTGTAAATCCTGGCAAAGGACAAGCTTTTTTTAAATGCAAATTAAAGAGTATTGATGGTGTCAAAGGTATGGAACTTACTTACAAAAGTGGTGAAACAATAGATAGTGTAGAAGTACAAAATACCAATATGCAATATTTATACAAGACTGGTAGTATCTATTCTTTTATGAATCAAAGCACATATGAAACAGTAGATGTCTCTGTTGATATAATTGGTGATGATGGAAAATATTTGAAAGAAGGTTTGGATATAGTAGCCTCTACACACGATGGCAATATTGTAGCTATCCAATTGCCAAAGAAAATCACTTACAAAGTAGTCACTGCTCCACCAGCTGTCAAAGGTGATAGTAGTGGTGGTAATGTTACTAAAGAAATTGTCTTAGACAATGGACTTATTGTTTATGCCCCAATTTTTATCAAAGAAGGTGAAGAAATATTGGTTAATACAGAGACTGGTGAGTATGGTGGAAGGGTTGTTTAATTGACAAAAAATATTATATTATATATACTTTATATATATAATATACATATAAAGTAATTTTTATGAAAACAGCGACTATTACTATAAAGGTAAAACCAGAAATTAAAAAAAAGGCTATGATTATAGCTGATGATTTGGGTTTTAATCTTAGTACTCTTGTAAATGCATATCTTAGTGATCTAATTAGAAATAGGACAGTGCACTTTTCTAATGAGTCCTTTGAACCTACAAAAGAGCTTATTGTTGGACTCAAAGAATCTGAAAAAGAAAGGAAAAAAGGAAATGTTCATACATTTGAGACTGTGGAAGAATCTCTTGCTTTTATAAAAGATATTGCAGAATCAAATAACAAAGTATGAAGATTGATTATTCAAGAAAATTTATAAAAAAATTAAAGAAATCAAACAAAAAAATTAGAGTAGCTTTTTATAAAAAATTAAATATTTTTAGAAGTAATATATATGATCAGAGACTTGAAAATCACAAATTGAATGGTGAGATAAAAAATCTTAGAAGTATAAATATTACAGGTGATTGGAGGGCTTTGTATATAGACTTGGATGATAAAATTGAATGGGTAGAATTTGTTGATCTAGGTACTCATAGTGAATTGTATAAATAAAATTTATAAAACTTTTGTAAAAAAGAATCTTGTACATCTTAAAAAATAACAAACAAAAAATTCCTTGGTATTTACCTCAGGAATTTTTTATTTTAGTATCAAATAAATAAGTAAAACTTGCAGAGCGAGTATCAAGGCTAACACCACTTGAAAACTTAGTTTTTTAGTCTTGTGACGAAAGGTTTTCATGGCTAGTAATGCTCCCAGTGATCCACCAAGCAAAGACATTACCCAAAGAGTTTTTTCACTAACACGACGGTTATTGTTTATAGCTTTGCCTTTGTCAATACCAAAAGTTATAAAAGTTATAAAATTTATTAACACAAAGTAAGCCAGGATTGTAGATTGAAAATTAGATAATTTAAACATATTATAAGTTTTTAAAGAAAAAAGTTCATAAAGTTATAAAGTTTTAGTGAAAATATAAAATAACAGTTTACTTTTAACTTTACAAACTTTATGAACTTTATAAACTATTTATTAATTTCCATCCAAAGCTATATCTTTTATATGATATTTTCTGTCTTCATCAGCAAGTTTTATCAATTGTTCGCGGACATTATTAGGATTTGGTATGTTCATAAAAACTATACTAGTAGTAGAAGAAGCTGTCTTAACAGTAACATCCCCATACTTAAAAATAGTAGGGAAGACACCTTGGACAGTAGCTGTCACATCTTGAATACGGTATAAATCCAATTCAGTTATTTCTCTATGAAAGAGGCCATGTTGGACAATATCTATGATTCTATCATTGGTCACAATCCACATGTCCAAATAAAAATCAATAAACCGACCATAAAAAAATAAATAAGTAGAAAGATAATAAATACTTCCAAATAGTATAAAGGAAGTGTGAATTTCGGTATTAGCTAAGACATCTGGAAATAAATTGTTTAACATAAAATACAAAACAACTGGCATCAACATAAGTATAGTAAAAAGTCCTATTATAGGAATAAAAGTTAAAGGATGACGGTGTAAAAGAAATATTACTTTTTCATAATCTTTTTGTTTTATTACATTTGAGATACTCATATTTTTTTATTTAGATTTTTTTGGAGTAATTTATTTGAACCAATTTGGATCAAATAATATTAAATTTTGGGACCAATCCACAGTACTTATTTCTTGCCAAGTAAAGTATAGGGTGAGTATTGTCAAAGCAAAAACTAAGAAAGTAATAACAAAGCTCACAAAAGTAAGTGAACTAGTAGCTATAATGTGATAAAAATTTATTATGGAGAAAATAAAAAATATACACAAAAAAATTAGATAAGCGAAGAGAATGATGTAGAAAGGGAAGGTAACCATAATTTTAAATTTAGAAATTTTAAATTTTAAAACAATTTCAAATTTTTGAATGAGTAAATTTAAAATTAAATCATTAAAAAATTGTTTTAAAATTCAAAATTAAAAATTCTTAAATTATTTATAATATCCTATTTTGTTTTGGAAATTTTTTACCCAGATGTTCATATGCCTTGGTTGTTGCTTTTCTTCCTCTTGGTGTTCTTTCAAGCATGCCAATTTGTAAGAGAAATGGTTCATAAATATTTTCAACAGTATCCATTTCTTCAGCAATAGCAGCTGCTAGAGTATTGAGACCAACCGGTCCACCAGCAAAATTTTCTATAATAAATTTCAAAATTTTTCTATCTACTTCATCTAGACCATATTTGTCCACATTGAGCATATCTAGAGCTTCTTTGGCAATATTACCATCTATTATACCATTATGTTTGACTTGTGCGTAGTCTCGGACGCGTTTCAAAAGTCTATTAGCAACACGAGGTGTTTTTCGTGATCTTACAGCAATAATTTTGTCAGCATCATCTCTTATTTTTACTTCCAGAATATTGGCATTGCGATTGATTATTTTTTCTATATCAGTATCTTCATAAAAATTCAAATGATAAACATGTCCAAAACGATCACGGAGTGGAGAAGATAATAAATTTAATTTTGTAGTAGCACCAATCAAAGTGAATTTTTCTAGAGGCATACGAAGAGTTCTAGCAGTTGGACCTTTGCCAATGATAATATCTAAAGCATAATCTTCCATAGCACTATACAAAACTTCTTCCACAGATTTATTTAACCTATGAATTTCATCAATAAAAAGAATATCACCTTCGGCTAGATTGGAAAGTATAGCAGCAAGATCCCCAATTCTCTCTAGAGCTGGTCCAGCTGTTATTTTGATATTAACACCCATCTCTTTGGCAATAATATTGGCCAAAGTAGTTTTGCCAAGTCCAGGGTTACCATAAAGTAAGACATGTTCTATGGGTTCTTTTCTTTTTTTGGCTGCTTCAATAGAAATTATAAGTGGTTCTTTGATATGATTTTGTCCTACAAAGTCAGTCAAGTTTTGTGGACGTAAAGTGACCTCTATAGATTGTTCTTCTAAATCAGAGTTTTCCGTTGGTTTGACAAGGCGTTCCTCAGAATCTTTGATATGAGGATTCATTTCGTCATCTAGTTCATAGACTTCGTAGGACATAAACAATTTATTAATTTAGTATAGTTTTCTTCCCTAGTAAACTAGTAAGGGAGAGGTCAAAATGGATTATTTTGGTTTGTTTTTAATTATAATCATCTCTAATTCACCTATTAGGGAGAGAAATTTTTGACTTTCAACTTTATAAACTTTATGAACTTTCTAACTAGGTTTATTTTACGCTATTTTGATAAGATAATCAATTTTTATTAGGTTGCCAAAACAGTATGTGGATAACTTCTTAATTTACTCTGTAAAGTAGTCTTTTTTGAAGCTAATTTTAGCCCAAGATTTGGAATTTTGAGCAAATTCAACTAATGTGTTATAATGATCATTGTCGTGTGAAAACACAATATATAGTGTTTAAATATTTTTTTTACTACTATATACAATAATTAGATTCTAATTAGAATTTCAAAAAAGAAAAATTAAATTTATTAATTTCCCTTTTTTAAATTCTAAATTTTTTCAAATATGAGCCCTACTAGTTCCAAAGTTTTTCAAGGTCTTTGTCTTGGACAAGAGATAGATGCAAAATTTTTTTATGAAGAAAATGGTTTACATTTTCGCAGGGTTTTTAGTCAAGAAGGCAAAAGTCCTTTTGATATGGTAGAATATGAAAGACGTACTTCTATCATTCGTGAACCAAATGGTACAGTGGTATTTGAAATGAAAGATATAGAAATACCAAAAAATTGGTCACAGGTAGCGACTGATATTGTTGCTCAAAAATATTTTCGTAAAACTGGTGTACCACAATTTTTTGACGATGGAACACCAAAGTTGAACGCTGACGGATCACCCGTGCTTGGGTCTGAAACTAGCGTTAAACAGACTGTCCATCGTCTAGCTGGTACTTGGAGATATTGGGGTGAAAAATATAGTTATTTTGCTTCTGCCAGAGATGCTCAGATTTTTTACGATGAAATTGTAGTGATGCTTTTACGTCAAATGGTGGCACCAAATTCTCCTCAGTGGTTCAATACTGGTTTGAATTGGGCTTATAATATCAATAGTAATGCCCAAGGACATTATTATGTAGATCCAGAAAATGGTGAGATGACCAAAGCTACTGATGCTTATACTCATCCTCAGCCACATGCTTGTTTTATCCAATCTGTAAAAGATGATTTAGTAAATGAAGGTGGTATTATGGATTTGTGGGTAAGAGAAGCTAGACTTTTCAAATATGGTTCTGGTACTGGTACCAATTTTTCTGTTTTGCGTGGTAGAGGTGAGCCTTTGGCAGGCGGTGGCAAATCTAGTGGTCTTATGAGTTGGTTACTTATTGGGGACAGAGCTGCTGGTTCTATCAAATCTGGTGGTACTACTAGACGCGCTGCCAAAATGGTTACTTTGGATCTTGATCATCCAGATATTGAACAATTTATCAATTGGAAAGTAGAAGAAGAAAAGAAAGTGGCTGCTCTTATTGCTGCTGGTTATCCTTCTGATTATGAAGGTGAAGCTTATTTGACTGTCTCTGGACAAAATTCCAACAATTCGGTGCGTGTGCCAAACAAATTTATGACTGCTCTTGAAAATGATGGTAGTTGGAATCTTACTTGGCGAGTTGATGGTAGTGTTTGTAAGACTATCAAAGCTCATAAATTGTGGGATGAAATTGCTTATGCTGCTTGGGCTTGTGCTGATCCAGGTTTACAATTTGATGACACTATCAATGAATGGCATACTTGTCCACAATCTGGTCATATCAATGGTTCCAATCCTTGTTCTGAATATATGTTTTTGGATGATACTGCTTGTAATCTAGCTTCATTCAATCTTGCTCATTTTTATAATAATTCTAATAATACTTTTTTAGTGGATGATTTCAAACATGGTGTCCGTGTTATGACTGTTGTTTTGGAAATTTCAGTACTTATGGCTCAGTTTCCTAGTGAACAAATTGCTCGTGGTAGTTTTGATTTTCGTACTCTTGGTCTTGGTTATGCTAATATTGGTTCGGTACTTATGACAGCTGGTATTTCTTATGAATCAAATGAAGCTTATGGTTTTGCTGGTTCAGTAACTGCTTTGATGACAGCTGAAAGTTATAAAACTAGTGCGGAAATGGCCAAGTTCAAAGGTACTTTTCCAAAATTTGAAGCCAATAGAAATGATATGTTACGTGTCATGCGTAATCATCGTCGTGCCACTTTCAATGCGCCAATAACTGAGTATGAAAAATTGACTATCAAACCTGTAGCAATTGATCCTCAATATGCTCCAGCTTATTTGTTGGCTGCTGCTCGTGAAAGTTGGAATGAAGTTGTAGAAATGGGTGAAAATTATGGCTATCGTAATGCCCAGACTACTTTGCTGGCGCCAACAGGAACAATTGGTTTGTTGATGGATTGTGCTACTACTGGTGTAGAACCAGATTTTGCTCTGGTAAAATTCAAAAAATTAGCCGGTGGAGGATATTTCCGTATCGTCAATGAAGCAGTACCAACAGCTTTGCGTAATTTGGATTATAATGAAAAAGATATCAAAGATATTTTGAATTACATGCGTGGTACTGCTGATATCACCAATGCTCCATATATCAATGCCGAGACATTGAAAAAGAAAGGTTTTACTATTGAAGATATAGAAAGTATCAACAAAGCTCTTGATGGTGCTTTTGAAATAAAATTTATTTTCAATGTTTGGACACTAGGTGAAGAAACTTTGCAAAGATTAGGTTTCAATGAAACAAAATACAATAATCCAAATTTTGATTTGTTGAAAGAATTAGGATTTACCAAAGAAGAAATAGAAGCTGCTAATGATTATGTATGTGGTACGATGACTATTGAAGGTGCTCCACACTTGCGTGAGGAAGATTACAAAGTTTTTGATACTGCTAATAAAAATGGTAAAAAAGGGAAAAGGTTTATTCATTATTTGGGACATGTTCGGATGATGGCGGCTGTCCAACCATTTTTGTCTGGAGCAATATCCAAGACTATCAACATGCCAAATGAAGTAACCCTTGAAGAAGTAAAAACAGCTTATGAAGGAGGATGGAGACTTGGTCTAAAAGCTGTAGCTCTTTATCGTGATGGTTGTAAATTGAGTCAGCCTTTAGCCACATCTTCTAAAGGTGAAATGGAGGAGGAATCCTCCTCCACCTCCACCGCCGAATCGGCGGTTACGGCGGACAAGGAAGAAAAATTATTGCAAGTAAACAAAGAACAAATAAACCAAATTGCCAAAATGTTGCCAGTTACTGAAGAAGAAGTAAATGATGCTGTTTTTCAAGCTAGCCAAATTTTGAGTCATCATGTGGGTATTTCAACTCCCATGGAATCTTATACCAAAGATGGTAAAGTGGCTGAGCGTCGTGTTTACTTACACGGTGAGAAGAGAAGACTTCCATCCAAACGCAGTGGTATTACTGTGGCTGTCAAAATTGGTAACCAACAAGTCTGGCTTCGTACTGGTGAATATCCAGATGGTAAATTGGCTGAAATTTTTATTGATATGTACAAAGAGGGGGCTACTGTTAGAAGTCTTTTAAATATGTTTGCGATTTCGGTTTCTATGGGTTTGCAATATGGTGTGCCACTGGAAAAATATGTAGAAAATTTTGTCTTTACTCGCTTTGAACCTTGTGGTTTTACAGATCATCCAAATATCAAAAATTGTACTTCTATTATTGATTTTGCGTTTCGTGTTTTTGGTATGGAATATCTTGGAAGAACAGACTTTGTTCAAGTTCCACCAAAAGGAATTCAAAAAAATAAATTTGAAAACATGATAAGAAATACTGAAAATAACAAAACTCAAGAAACTTTGAATTTAAAAAATTCTACCTCAGTTGTTAATGTTTTTCCAGAAAATTTACAAGCAGAATTACCAGTGATAGCTGAAATAGTATCTCATGAAAATATGAATGCTGTTGACTCTGCCTTGTCAGAAATGATGGGTGATGCTCCAGCTTGTCCTACTTGTGGTCATATTACAGTAAGAAATGGTAGTTGTTATAAGTGTCTTAATTGTGGAGAGAGTTTGGGGTGTAGTTAAAAATTTATTTAGGTATTATAAAAACCAGTCGTGAAAACGGCTGGTTTTTGTATAAGTATACAATCACTTGACAATTATATAAATATGTGGTATATTATTATTGTATAGTAATTGTATATAATATGAACATAAAACAGCTTATTTTAGCAGAATTTGACAATAAAGATCAAGTTACTACCGCTGAAATAGTACGAAAGACTGCTAAGACCCGTGCCTGGGTCAATTTGGCATTTCAAGTCTTGATGGAAGAAGGTAAAATAGTACGTTTTGGTAAGACCAAAGGCTCTTTTTATGTTTTGGCAAATAAAGAAAGTGTCAGAGATGCCAAGTCTCAGATTGTGAAATTTCGTCGAGTATACAAAAATATTGATCTAAAAGAAGATGTGGTATTGCGAGAAATTAAGAATGAAACGGGTATTTTTGTAGATATTCCTGATAATGTCTTGCATATTCTTGATTACAGTTTTACTGAAATGCTTAATAACGCGATTGATCATTCACATTCAGATAATATAACGGTAGAGATGGTACGTACGCTAACAGATATTTCTTTTAGTATAGATGATAGAGGAGTAGGAATATTCAACAATATCAAAGAGAAAAAGAATTTTCCAGATGTCATGGTTGCTATTGGTAATCTTCTAAAAGGAAAAACTACGACCGATCCAGCACGACATACTGGTGAAGGAATATTTTTTACCTCACGCATTGCTGACACATTTATTATTCATAGTTTTGGTAAGAAATTATTTTTTCATAATATTTTGGATGATATTTTTGTCGAAGATGTTAAGTCATTTCTTGGTACACAATTATTCTTTATTATTTCTCTTGATACTAAAAAAACTATCAAAGATTTGTTTGACAAATATACTGACACCGCATCAGAAACCTATACTTTCAATACTTCAGAAGTTATTGTAAAATTGTTTCAATTTGGTGACAATATGATTTCACGTTCTCAAGCAAAACGCGTTATAGAAGGCATGGAAAAATTTGAAAATATAACACTTGATTTCAAAGATGTACATACTGTGGGACAAGGATTTGCTGATGAAATATTTCGTGTTTGGCAGAGTCAATATCCTAATATCAAAATTGATTACCGCCATGCCAATGAAAATATTACTTTTATGTTGAAGAGGGCGAAAGGAGAAGTGTGACGAGGCTTTAGAAAATTAGGAGTGGCGAACGTCAGTTCGCCAAGTCTAATAAACGGGACAAACTGGCGTTTGTCATTCCTATTTATTTTATCGAATAATATTTTATAGAAAAGAAAACCAGTCTTGAAAAAGGCTGATTTTGTAAACAATTTTATAAATTATTTAGTTTGACTCCAGAATCTAACGCAACACTATTGGCGCGAAGCGCCAAAACTGTTAGGCTAGATTCATATGAATAAATATAAAAGATTAAGTGTAGATGAGCGGGAGGAAATCAGTCGGATGCTCGCTCAAAAGTGTTCTTTTCAATGTATCGCTAAATTATTGGGTCGGTTTACCAGTACAGTCAGCCGTGAAGTTAAAGCTGGTAGCTGTAATAAGTATACCTACCGTGCCAGTAAGGCGCAAGCTAGGTCAATCAGAAATAGCGAGAAAAGAAAAGGTGGTAAATACGCTCTGGATGACAACTTGAAGCTCAAACGGTATGTTTACCGCAAGTTGCGAAAAAAGTGGTCACCCACCCAGATTGCAGAAACTCTGAAAATGGATTATCCTACTGACATGACTATGAGAATATCCCCTGAATCCATTTATACCTACCTGTTTGTTTTGCCCAAGGGCGCTCTTAAAAAAGAGCTACTGGCTTGTTTAAGACAAAACCGGAAACATCGTCACAAACAACGACGAGGGGTGGAGGCCAAGCGGAAACTAGAGGATATGCTCAGTATTGAGGAACGACCCAAAGAGGTGGAGGACAGGATTATCCCCGGCCATTGGGAAGGTGATCTAATTGTTGGAAAGAACAACCGTTCGGCTCTTGGCACTCTAGTAGAGCGCACGACCCGCACGGTTATCCTCATCCCGGTTAAAAGCAGAAATGCTGAAGAAGTAGCTAAGGCATTTGCCAAAGAAGTAAAAAAACTTCCTCAACAAATGAAATTAACGATGACCTACGATCAAGGGCGTGAAATGGCTCAACACAAACTGTTTACCAAGATTACCGGTGTAAAAGTATATTTCGCTCATCCTAGGAGTCCTTGGGAACGAGGGACGAATGAAAATACCAATGGACTGATTAGACAATATTTTCCTAAAGGAACGGAATTTAACAAAGTATCTAGATATGAAGTGAAAAGGGCACAGAACCAATTGAATGGACGACCGAGAAAAACATTGGGTTATCACACACCTTTTGAGGTGTTTAACAAATTAATTAATTCTTAACACTGTTGCGTTAGAAGTTGGGGACTACCTAATATATGTCAATTGAAAATAGATTATCTAGATTGCAATCTCTTAAAAGTGCTGGTGAGACAGTAAAAATACAGAAAAAAGAAGAACAGGATGCACAAGAAGTTCAAGAACGTGCTAGACAAGAACAAGAAAGTAATCAAAAAGAACAAGAGGGGACACAAATTAAAGAAAAAATGGGGGAAAGTAGTGCTAAGTTAGAAAAGTTGACAGTAGGATTGCAAGAAGCAAAAGGTATGGATATGGAAGGGTTTCCTGAAGACATTATAGCAGAAATACAGGCTGAAATATCTGGTATTGAAGAAGAGATTAAAACAGTGAACACAAAAATTCAAGAACTCCAGCGACGTTTAGATGTTTTAAATGACAAGCCAGAAAAAAGTACAGAGGGTGTTTCTGAAAGTCATCAAGAAGTACAAGAAGTAGAAGATACAGAAAAAGAAGTAACTGCAGAATCTATTTTGGAACAAGCAGAACAAGAAATAACAGATTCAGAAGATATTCCAGAATATGCTAAAGATGCTGCTATTGCCTTTTTGAAAGAAATTAAAGACAAGGATCCTCGAACAGTTTCTTGGTTTGCTGTTCTTTCTAAAGAATTTGATCCAACTTTAGAAAAAGCTTATAAGGATGAGTATGATTGTAATTCTGAATCAAGAAGGGTCGCCGGCACGGTCGTCTTACGCTATAATCATTTTCCACATTAATTTTATATCATTCCCGACTAATCTGATTGCCTGCGCCATATTTGTATAATTATTTTTTCTAAATATATTAATAACGATATCAATAATCAATGATTTGTTCTGAGGAGAATTGCCGGTTCTGATTCTGGATTGATCTTCTTTAAAGGTAACATCTTTGACATAATGCAAACCGTTTTCAATCTGCCAGTGGCTTC
>MNVC01000014.1 GCA_001871435.1 Candidatus Magasanikbacteria bacterium CG1_02_32_51 | reverse complement strand
TTTCCCTGCTGTAGTTTCATAAAAGATAATCCATTCTAATCTACAGAGAGCCTCTTTACTAAGTTTCAACCCTTTAGCAATCTTTCGCCAGCGTGTATATTTATCCATTAATCCTTTGTTCCTATTTTTCCAATAATTTTCGTAGACCATAGTTAAATGAGATATATAATTAACCACCTTTATTCTACCACTTTGGATGCCTTACGGCATCTACTTGGTAGGGTAAAAGTGTCTACGATGTATCTCATCTTATTCAGGGTCATATTCTGTCTATATAGACTCTAATACATATCCACAGCAAACAAAAATCTCCCTACCTTAGGGAGATTTCTTCTAAATAAATTATATTTGCCAAAATTTCTATTTACTACTCTTGGAAACTCCATAATGCTTAGCAAACTTTTCCAGTTCTGAAGGTCCTGCTTTGAGAGCTTTTGAAAATTCTTCTATAATATTATCTCTAGCCGGACTTGCTGGCAAATTGTCAAATTGTAATGCTAATTTAGTAACCATTTGTGCATACTTTTCCATAATCTCTTCTGGAAATAGATTCATTGGTATCATGATTTCTTTATCAGCTACATGAATAGTTGTCGTTGCATTGTCTACATGAGGTGTTTCAAGTATAGTATCTACTCTGTAATCATAACGCTTTAGCATATCTGTAGCAAAGAAATCTTGAGGTACACCTTCCTCACCAAGACGTTTGGCTTGAGTATCCAAAATTTTTCTTATCTCCAACTTGAGAGCCTTGGCTTCACCAATATTGCTTTGTCCGCTGTCTACCATCTTGCTATACGCATCATCATAAACTTTTAGTTTTCTTAGCTCCATGAGTTCCTTGTCACCTAAAATTCCCTTTCCTCTAGCATGTCCTTGCTCTTCAGGATGGAAATATTTTTTTATCAATTCACCCTTTGGTGTACTAAGTTTGTCCCCAGTGACTTCTATCTGATAATTACCCTTCGCATCTCTATTTATCGCCACTTGAGTATGACCTTCATTTATACCCACCTCTACACTTGGTTTTGTAGTTTCTACAGGCTCTGTTACAGGTTCTACAACTTTTGTAGCTCCTTTTTGTGGTACGACGACTTCTTCTTTGATCTTTGTAATCCCTACTTTATCTTGTACTACATTATTATCAGACTGAGTCTCTGGAATACTTCCTTTTGTGTCATTTACTACCTCAGTAGCTTCAGGTACACTGCTTTTCGTATCTGTAGCAACTACTGTCTCCACATTGTTTTGAGTAGTACTATCTATTGCCTGACTAGAATCCATACTCTCATAAGGATTTGGCTTAGTACCACCAGTCACACCCTCTGAGACATAAGTACCTCCTTTACTATCTTGTACTTGATCAGAGATATTATGTTTTGTATCAATATTGGCAGTTTCGTCGGTATTTATAGGATGGTTAGACTCAGGTATTTCACCCTGTTGTGTTTGTTGAAAATGCAAAGTATTGTTTTTATGGATAGTATCATACACCCTACCACTCTCAGTCTTACCTTTGACACTCTCATCATATTTAGCATGCCACTGTCCATCATCACCTTTGGAAATTTTCATCTCGGCACCTGCATGTACAGTGATTGGATGACCCCAGTGCCCATCCACTTTCTTATAACCATTATCTAAGAGTTGCTTCTCACGCCACTGTGCAAACGCCTGTTTGTCACCTGCAAACATATTTTTGAATTCTTGTGGCGCGCTATCACTAGTCAAAGTCTTGTCTAATGTACCCCAAGCACTACCACCTTTGGTGACTGTGAGAGAAAATATTTGTGGTTCAGGTTTTATTACTTCTACAGCATTTTTCAAAGGATTCACTTTAGTATGATCTCCACCTAATTGTTCAACCGGAGAAGCTTTGGCACCCAAGCCCATACCCTTGGCAAGAGTTTTGGCTTTTTCACGTTGTTCTACTAATTCTGTTTTTGATTCATCTTTACTACCAAAAATACTAAAAACTCTTTCAAAATTGTCTACAAAATTATGTCCAACAGTACTAGCCAAATCATGTACCTCCAAATTATCTTTGAGTCTAGCAAATGCTTCAGGTATACCATCTCCAACAGCAACACCATAAATTCCTAAACCACGAAGTACTGTACCAACTGATTTGATAAAATCAAAAACCCTTTGTTTGGATGTATTTCCATCTTTCCTGTTACCACGAAAAGTTTCAAATAATGTATTTCCATCTTTCTTAATACCTTGAAAAGTCAGACCACGCCAAGTTTCTGCTATAGAATTTTGGAGTAAATCTTTCATAGCACTTTCTTTTTCACTTTCTTTGCCTTCTAGATCTTTCTTTTTGTTTTCTATTTTATGTGTTCTCAATCTTTCGACTACAGAAGTCCCAGCATAAGCTATACCACGCAAAGCAAACAAGCCTGTAGCCACACCGACAGTATTCAAAGCATCTTTGAGAACAGTCACCAAAGAAAGTTTGTTGTCAGTATAAGTCTCAATAATTTTGGCTACTTTTTCCTTGACACTAGTATAGTTTTCTTTTCTTGCCGTACCATCTTGCTCTAATATCTCATGCAATTGGGTTTTCAATTTTGCTTTGTCTTCGGCTGAAGCCTGTGAAGCATCAATTTTTGCGTTCACTTTAGCAAATTTTTCTAAAATTTCTCTAGGAACAGCACTCTCAGGTGCTTCTTCTACTACTGGTGCGGTTTCAGAATTTTCTGATAATATTTCTTGGAAGGCTTCTCTAAAAGATTCTCTGATTTCCTCACGTTCTTTTTTATTTTTCCACATCTTGGCATAGTCACCTTTGCCAACCAAAAGACCAAGAGAATCTGTAACCAATTTCACACCAAAAACAGAAGTAGCTGTTTTATAAGCCATATTAAGCAAAGGCTTGATCATATTTTTTCCCGCTACTTTGATATTTTCTTTTATTTCCTGTCTATCTTCTTTGTTGAACAATCTTTGGAAAAAACCTTTTTTCTTCGGAGTTTCTACCACCCTCTCTTCTACTGTCTCTTGTTCTTCTTGATCTTCATCTAAGTCAACCTCTTCTTCCTCATCACTACTTGATGATTTGGCTATATAATCAGACAATAAAACATTTTCCCAAGTTCTATTTATTTTTGCACCATCAACTTGTTGTAAAACACCTTCACCGTGTATAACCAATTCACCAGTGTCTTTATCAATAAAACACCCTCCAGTATATGAAACACCTAACAATTTGTAATTTTCTACTTTACCACCCACAAATTTGCCTTCTTCCCATTCGCCTGAAAATTTGGTATCTCCTACTATCATACGACCACTTGGTCCATCAAATACAAATTTATCACCAACTTTTTTGTAACCTCCAGAATAAATATTTCCATTTTCTAATTTTTGATTATAAACATTTTTTATATCAAACAACTTACCATCTTTAAATTCAACAAACAGAGTCTCGTTATCTTTCTTCAAAGAGCCACCAGTTGGCATCCAACCATCTTTAGTAATATTTACACCACCCTTATATACAAACCCTGCAAAATTACTATCAAATTTATCTATTGAGGCATTCTCAATATTTCCAGTCACAAACCTACCATTATCACAAAACACATTTATCACAACATTGTCACCAAACTCAAGTTTGCCAATACCATCTGGTATCAATTCTCCATCTGATCCTTTTAGACATTTTCCTGAATATTTACCTCCAAAAAAATCTAATTTATCACCATCAAAATGCTCTATATTTTCTTTTTCAATATTCTTAAATGCCAATTCTAAATTTGTTCCAAAAAAATCTAATTTTTGTTCAACATCAGCCACATTTATGTTTTCCCCTTCTGTTTTAAGATAATCTACAATATTATTCAATTCATAAGTTATATCTTGCAAAGTGTTTGCCAAATCTACTTTATTTTTTAATTTTTCAACAAAATCATCTGATACATTCTTTAATAAATCCAAAACTCTTGAAGAAAGTCTTGTCACCTGTTCACTTTTGGTTGACAATTCTTTGAATTTCTTAGAAAAATTGTCATGCAACTCTACAAATCTTTCTTTGGCTAATTCAGGGCTAAACTCTTCCCCTCTTCCTCTTGTTGGCTCAGACATATACTTTAATATTTAATATTATGAATGTTTTCTAAAATGTTTTTTATTTCGTCTTTTTTCAAAACCCTACGAGTATCATTATCAACAGTCTTCAAAGCTACGGTAATTTTGTCAAACATCTTTTCAATCCTATCTAACAAAACAAAAATTTCCTGTTGTCTGACAGGACTCATTTCTTTTTGTTTCTTAATAGTTTTTTTTGGTGGCATAAAAATTTAATTCAAATTACCAACCTCTTTTTCCAAATCATCTAATTTTGACATGGTACTTTCATTTATTTCTGCATTTTTCTGATTCATACCAATTTTTATTTTTTCCAAATCTTGTTTCATTTTTTCATCCAACTCTCCTGTAGCTGCTTCCAAATATTTTCTTTCAAACAAATCTACCATTTCGGCTATTTGTGCCATATTTAAACTTGGAACTATATCTAGTATAGCCTGTCTAGTTTCATCAGTAATATTCAATTGTGCCAAAATTATGGCAAATTTTTTGCCAAGATCTGTAGCTACCTGTTTATCTTCGTTGTCCATAATTATTTTTATTTAAAAGATAAAATTATAATTAACCATATAAAAATCAGTGAAACTTGTCCGCCGTAGTTCTATAAAATAAGAACAAAGGAGGATTAGTGTTACTTCCTCACCACCAACAAACCCATCAACAAAGTACCTACTACAAATCCTAACAAAGCATTCATAACCAGATTTGGTCGCATTGGCCATTTTGTGGCTATGGGATTATTGACAACTTTCATAGTAACATCACCACCCACATATTGCCAACCTTGACTAACTAGGGCATCAGCAGATGCTGCGGCCAACTTTACAGCCTTGTCTGAATTGGTACTAAAAGTAGAAATATTCAAAACCCCTGTACCATAGACAACTGAAGGTACTAGAGTCTTTTGCCATAATTTACGTTTTTGTCTTTCACCTTTACTTTCAAAATATGTCCAATCTATATCATAGTTTGTTTGGGCTTTTACTTTTTGATAGAAATCGTCAGTCTTCATAACCTGAATAACGTTATCACCCACACGCTCAGCTGAACGAACCAAAGTATATGGATCAACCCCAGAATTGGACTTGGAAATAATCAATACCTGAGCATCAGCTCTATACTCTAGTGGAAAAATAAAAGTAAAACCAATAGATAAAATGGCTACCAATATACCAACCAAAAAAATCAATTTGAAACGATGACGAAGAAGTTCTAGCGAATTGTGAGTGTTGAACATATTGTGTTATTTGTTAATTAGTTTATTAGTAAATTGATTAATATATTTTTAAAAAATCTATGTTATCTCAGTGTATAAAACCAAATTTCAAAGTTCAAATGTCAAATCAATTTCAAATAATAAATGCAAAATTATTTCTTATTTTTACTTTTATTTAAAATACTTGAAAATATTAATGTCAACTCATGTACTTCTTTCCACAATTTCCTACATTCGTCTATTCTACTATCATTTGCTTTGGCCAACATTTTAAGCCAATGTTCTGTTTCTTTTGCTTCTTTTTTGCATATTGCCATTTTGTGTATAAAATCTTTTTTTGATTCAGCACCGTCTGCTTCCATATAATTTGCACCTATACTAGTAGCTGATCTAATTATTTGGTCTATCAACCTGTTATTTATAACATCTCTTACCAAAGTCTTCAGAAAGACTATTATATCTTCACCAAATTTTCCTGTTCTCTCAACTAAGTCGTAAACTTTGACATTGGTATTTTGATTTTGATTTGTAATTTGGATTTTGTCATTTGTAATTATTGTATCCCCCTCCATATTTATTTATAATTTTATTAGAAATTATTAATTATCCGCCCAAGGCGGATCAGACTATGGCTGAGATATTAGGTGAATTTTCAAATCTACTTCTATTCCATTTCTCCAAACAGTCAAATTGAAATCACCAACATTAGCAAGTATAGTCTTCCAAAGATTGTGTGGATCAATTTCACTACCATTGACGCTCGTAATTATATCACCTTTTTTGAGATCTGTAATGACTTTGCCAGAATTTACTATAAAAAAACCACTACCAGGTGCACCAACGACTTCACTTGCACCATGACGCTCTACAAAATAACCACTCCAATCAATATTATTTTTTATAAATTCACCTTTTTCCAACAAATTTGGTAACTGATAGTCAGCAAACCACGCAGTCTGCAACATACCATCTATATCCACAAAACCCACAAATTGACCTTCTTCAGTCATCACTATACCACCCTGAGCTGTTTCTGGTTCCAAGTGCAAACGACTATATTGTTCAGTAATTATGTGAGGATTTTTGATAACAACAATTGTATCACCAAGTTGTCTCTCTTTCCAAACATTATAATCTGACACCCAAACTTTGGTTCCATTGGTAAAATTATTCCAATTAGGAAAAGACATTACGCGAAAATTATTACCAGCAAATTTGACATAGAGCATTCCTCTCTCAGCATCAAAAATAGTATTTTCTATTTTGTATTCCAAACCTTGATTATCCAAAGCCAACCAATTTAACAATTTTGCTTGACTAAATTCTGGATAATAAATTATCCCCCAACCACTAGAGCTAAGCATAGCAACTCTACCTAAAAAAGCTTCTCTGGAATAAAAATTCTTTGCAACTTGCAAACTCTTGTCAAAAATATTTATAGTACTATATTCCAATCTCTTGGCTGCCAAAGGACTTGGTGTCTTACTCCAAGTAGCAATTTGGTCTGTGGTATTACCAATAATTCTATTTACCAACAATATCTTTTGGGTAGAATAAAAATCTGGTTCAAACCAAGCAGAGACAACTAAAGAGCCAGTTATTCCAGCTAACAAAGCAATAACAACAACGTAAATTGTAAAACGAATATTTTGCCAAAAATTATGTCCTTGCACTGAGCAAGCTCTTTCTGGTAAATGTGGTGACTGCATTTTCATCATACCCATCTAATAATATAAAGTACTAAAATATATAAAATTAA
Source organism: Candidatus Magasanikbacteria bacterium CG1_02_32_51 (assembly GCA_001871435.1). GTDB lineage: Bacteria > Patescibacteriota > Patescibacteriia > Magasanikbacterales > UBA922 > UBA1557. The sequence continues at coordinate 52,051 of MNVC01000014.1, read as the reverse complement.
ATTAACTAATAAAAAATTGATTTGTTGTTTCCAAATAATATCTTCTTTATTCAAATGAAAACGCACAAAGAGTTGTAACAAATACCAAATCCAAACAGTCAAAAATCCCAAAGCCAAATAACCAAAAGGTAAATATACCATCACCCACATCAATTCAAAAATAATTGTCGCAAAAATAATTGACCAAACTACCAGTTTTTTGAATTCTGATTTGAAATACAAACTCCAAATCATATAAGCTGCAAAAGCACTATATATAGATGATACCACACTTATGAAAACAAAGGAAAAATTGGTAAAATAAATATGAAAAGAATAAGCACCAATCAAAAAAGCATAAGTATTGAAAACATAAAGCATCATCATCATCCGACGTAAAGGTTTTTCTTTGACATAAACAGATTGGCTGGTCTTAGGTCTAGACCAATAAGCAATAAAGAAAAATACCAGCATAGAAAATATAATAAATACATAACGTATCCAAACATTCTCTACCAAAAGCACAAGTACAATAAACGACCAAGAAGTCATAAAGTTGAGAGCAATTTCTGATTTGTCCAAATTGTATCTAAAAGCAATAAAAATAAAGTAAGCATTCATTATTAACATCAAAATATAAAACAGTTTAATATTTAATAATCCACCATCCGGCGTGACTACTATATGAGTATTAATTTCAAATCCTGGGAAAAAATTAACTATCAACAAAACCAATGGCAAAATGAAAACAGAAAAAATGGCAACAAAAACCGGTTTATTTTTCTTCATAATTTAATAAACTATTTAGTAATTCCAAAATTTTATCTTTACTAGCCTTAGGATCTATTTCCAAACCTTGTTTTTGCATACGTACCAATTGCAAAGTCACATTCAAAAATTTTTCTCTTTCTTCTGTTGGTACATGAATCTTGAGCATATTATTTTCTAGATCTTGAGAAAGAGTAGCAATATCTTTGTCAGTATTTTTTATAAAATTTATTTGTGTTTCAATATCTTTTTTATAATTATCAGATAATTCTTGAAGTGTAATTGTTGGATTCAAATCAACATTTTGTTTTATAAGAGAATTGTTTTTTGATTTGTTATCCTTGTTAAAAAGTAAATATAAAATTATAAAAACAGCAATAATCACAAAAAGTGCTATAGAACCAAAAACTAACAAAACAAAATCTATTTTTTTCTTTTTATCAGACATATATTTCTAGTCTACAGACTATGGACTACAGACAACAGGCTCACCTAAAAATCACAAGTCTATAGGCTGTCAACTGTTGCCCTAAAGTAAATAAAATGTTAATTATAAACAAAATATATTTAAACAAAAAATTTTGCCTAAAAACTAAAAACATTATACAACAATTCACTAAATCTTGCAAAAAAGTGCTAAATAGCTTATGATAAACACGAAATATCCTATAGAGTTCATTATTTTAGAAGATTGTTTTCTAATTTTAGCAATTGTTAAATTGTTATATGGCTAAATTGAGCAATAACAAAATAACAATTTAACAATGTAACAATATAAAAGCACTTATCACACACTTTAATCTTACATCTAGCATTAGAGTACTTCAATAAATGCAATACTATGCCCACCTACGCCATCAACAAAAAAGCCAGATTTGATTATGAAATCCTTGAAACCTTTGAGGCTGGTTTGGTATTGACCGGATCAGAAGTAAAGGCTATAAGAAGCAAACAAATCAAGCTTACTGGTAGCTTTGTAACTATTCATGATGGGGCAGCCTATCTATTAAATACTCATATTTCCAAATATAAATATGCTACTATCAAGGATTATGAACCAGAAAGAAGTCGTAAAATATTATTAAACAAGAAACAAATAGCTTATTTAACAGGAAAAATACAAGAAAAAGGCTTGACAATACTACCCCTGTCAGTATATACTAAAGGCCGTAAAATAAAGGTAGAAATTGGTATTGGTCATGGCAAAAAACAATTTGATAAAAAACGTATCCTAAAAGAACGCCAAGAAAGCCGTGATATGCACCGTGCCCTCAAGGGTGACTATTAAAAAACCATTGTTATATTGTTCCATTGTTTCATTGTAATTTTACTTTTTTAAACAAAAATTATCTCAATTGTATCTCTATTTTATTTTTCAGCGTTTAATAAAATGATAACCATTTAAATTACAAAAACTTTGTAATCTAAAAATTGTCATTTGACAAAAAAAGGGGGATGACAGGGTTCGATAGTTGGACCTAGTTACCCTTCATAAGCATGTCGAGGAGCTACGCTTTCCTCGTAAATACCGGCGTAGAATCCCTAAGTGTAAACTTAGTAAGTCGAGTGAGAACTGCTGTAGCTTCTGCTTTCAGTATGCCATCATTCGCATCTGTAGTAGCTTAATAAGCTCATCTACCATCGCATCTCGAGATACTCAATATTGAGATCTGCGGTGTCAACCCCCATTGAGCGTAAATTGAAATGGCTTTCTGACAGTTTCAATTGACAACAATTCAGAATAGTTGGTAGTGGTTTTGCTAATTTTCTAGCTACCAACAAAATACCAAATTAGCTATACATGTAGAATATGGGGATAACCCATCTAGACCCGGGTTCAATTCCCGGCATCTCCACAAAATTAGTCAAAAGTTCGTAAAGTTCGTAAAGTCAAAAGTACTTTATGAACTTTTAACTTTATAACTTTCAACTACGTTATGCGTATCTCAAGAAGAAAAAGACCAGAAAAACCACTAATTCCGAAATACAAAAAAAATTCTGAAATTGAAGCTGAAGAATTGATAGTTTTGGATGAGGAAGGTAAAAAAATAGGAATTCTCTCCAAAAGAGAAGCCCTAGATTTAGCTATGAACAAAGAACTAGATTTGGTAGAAATCAACCCTAAAAGTACTCCTCCAGTGGCTAAATTGATAGATTTTACAGAATTCAAATATCAAAAAGAAAAAGAAGCTCGCAAACAAAAAGCTCATTCTAAAGTAAATGAAACTAAAGGTTTACGTCTTTCTGCTCGTATTAGTGAACATGATTTAGTCATCAAACAAAAACAAGCAGAAAAATTCCTAAACAGAGGCGACAAAGTAAAAATTGAGCTAAATATGAAAGGACGTGAAAATGCCCGTCCAGAAATAGGAATTGAAATAATAAAAAAAATGATTCAAAACATTCAAAAAACTATTGAAACTAGATTTGAACAAGAAATTGGCAGACAAGGAAAGAGCATTATAGCCGTTATAGTTAAAAAATAGATTTTAAAATTGACCCATTGCCCCACTGACCTATTGCTGTATTGCCAATAATTTTGAAAGAAAAACCACAATAGGACAATATGACAATGGAGCAATGTTGTCTATATACTCTCAGTTTTATTCAATTATATCTGTTAAATTTACTTTATAACCTATACACACATTTCCCCTTGACTAAAGGTCAAAAATAGTCTATAATCACGAAGCTTAAAACTTTATAAAATTATCAAAAATATGCCAAAAATGAAGACACATAAAGGTACTACCAAAAGATTCATAGTCAAAAGATCCAAAAAAGGCATCAAAGTCCTAAAAAGACATGATGGCCAAGATCATTTCAACTCTCGTGAATCAGGCAATACCAAACGTAACAAACGCTCTGACAACACAGTATCTTTGCCATTGCAAAAGATAGTTATCAAAGCTTTGCCATATTCCTAAATAAAATAATTGTAATCAATAAAAAATATGCCAAGAGTAAAACGAGGTGTACAACACGTCAAGCGCCGTAAGGCTCTAATGAAAAGAACTAAAGGTTTTCAAGCTGGTAGAAAAAATCTTATAAAACTAGCTCAAACTGCTGATACCAAAGCTGGTGCTCATGCTTACTGCGATAGAAAAACCAAAAAAAGAGAAACACGCCGTCTGTGGCAAGTAAAAATCAATGCGGCTGTTCGTGCGTTAGGAACTTCATACAGTGTTTTTATCAATTCACTAAAGAAAAACAATGTCTTAATTGATAGAAAAATACTAGCCCAAATCGCTGAAAATCATCCTGCAGTATTTACAAAAATCTTTGAAGAAGTAAAATAATATTTTTATAATAAAAAAAATTCCTACTTATGTGGGAATTTTTTTATTATAAGAAACTAGATTATCGAGTATACATAAACAAGTCTTTCAGACACCACTTTGTTAATAATAATTTTATTAAAAAAATAATTTAGATTACTACCACACATATAATATTCTTGACAAAAAACCCAAAATATGATATCATTTACAAATGTAAAAGACTTTTTTAGTGTTTGGCGTTGGCTGGAGCTCCCCCTCCTTTGCTCCTCATGTCGCGTCAAACACTAAAAGGGTCTTTTTTGTTTTCTACAATAACTGTATACTATAATAAGTCAACTTACTAAAAATGTAATTACCAAAATAACAACAAATTTCAAATAACAAAATACAAATGACAAATCAATTACAAATTAACAATTTCAAAACTTTTGATACTTAATCATTTAATTTTGGTTTGACATTTGAGCTCCTGCCTGTTGGCAGACAAGTTGAAATTTGTTATTATATAAAGACTTTTGACTTTATGAACTTTATGAACTTTCGACTATTTAAACAAACCAACTACGAAAAAAGCAATAGCACCACTACAATAAAAATCCCTATCTCAGATGAAGCACGCCGTCTTACTTCTCTACTCCTCAAAAGTAAGATTGAAGAAGAAAGACAAACACTCGGGGATGGACTACTAGATGAGTTAGCTGACCTAGCCAAAATAGATATTGTAAATCTAAAAATTTCCGAAACCAAACAATACCACAAAAAGCGCAATGGCAAAGTAGCTATGAAACGATATGGCTATTACAAGCCTGGTAATAAGTACATCTATATTAGTAATAGGACAGCTGTTAGAGGTCAAATTTTGGCCCCTAAGACCTTTTTGGATACTCTCCTACATGAATGGACACACCATTATGATTATCAAAAACTAGGGCTGAATTCTATCCACAGTGCTGGTTTTTATGCTCGACTCAAAGACATCAAAGAAAAACTAGGCTATTTTGTTTACTAACAGACTTGTATATTGACATTTGTCTCAAAAAAAGGTATTATATTATCCGTATTAAAAAATAACCAAATTATATGGGAATGAGAAAAAAAATCAATGCTCAAATCAAAATTGCACGTGACAAAGCAAAGATTACTAGGGACAGAAAAAAACAAAAACGTGTAGCTATCAAAAAAGCTAAAGAAGCAACTGTAGCTAAATAATTTTTGTTTAGAAAAGATTCTGGATTAAGTCCGAAATGGCAGTATTTGTCATCCTGTCCAGATTTTATCGGGATCAGGATCTTTCTCAAAAATAGATTTCTCTATTTCAAACAATATAAATTTACGGACCGGTAGTTTCCGCCAAAGGCGGATCCGCCTTTGGCGGACAACTGGTTCAAAAAAGTTCAAAGCTAAAAATATTATAAATTTACGGACCGGTAGTTCAACTGGTTAGAGCATCCCGACTCAGTCGGGAAAGTTGCGAGTTCGAATCCTAATATAAAATAATATGTGGAGGGTATATTACTTATATAGTAAAAAAATTAACAAATACTATATAGGTAAAACAAATGATTTAAAAAGAAGGTTGAACGAACATAACCTCGGACAAGAGCAATATACTAAGAAAGGTGAACCTTGGTTACTTATAGGATATATAGAATGCCATTCAAACAAAGAAGCCTGTAATTTGGAAACAAAACTTAAAAAAGCAAAAAAAAAAGTACGTTCTTTGGTATATAGAACAAAATGGTAATTTGATAGATAATTTAGCGGACCGGTAGTTCAACTGGTTAGAGCACTGCCCTGTCACGGCAGAAGTTGCGAGTTCGAGCCTCGTCCGGTCCGCCAAGTAATCTATCTTTTTTATTTTCAGACCAAAAATTGGACAAAAACTGGTTAGAGCATCCCGACTCAGTCGGGAAAGTTGCGAGTTCGAGCCTCGTCCGATCCGCTAAAAAAACAACCCCGCCTTTCACGAAAAGCGGGGTTATTTTTTTATTTATAAGTATTTTCATTATAAGTATTTTCATCTCGTAATTTAATACTATCTATTATTATTTCTCTATTTTTTCCTTCATAATGAAAAATAATTCTAAATCGTCCCGAACGTAGACGACAAAAATCTGTACCTATTAATCTTTTTATATTAAGACCATGTCTTTCTCCTGCTAATAATCTAGTAATAATAGTAAGCAATTGTTCTCTACTTTTCTGATTTATCTTTCGCAATAATTTTTCTATTTTATCCATAGAAAAATTATTAATAAGTTTTCTTCAAAATCTTTTGTAAATCACTAGCTTTGATTCCCTTGCCATCATTATCACGAATAGCATCAAAGACTGTATATTCTTGTTTTTCTGTTAGTTTGTCTAGATCAAATGGTTTGATCTCTAAATGAGAATTTTTTATTTCTACCAAATATCTATTGGTAACAAAACGCTTCCTCCAAGAAGCAGGTATAGTGATTTGTCCTTTGGATGTAGCTTTGACGATAGTAATCATAATTTTTATTATGTAAGAATATATTACATTCTTACATTAGTACTTTATTAACATTTTGTCAAGTTTAACTAAAAAACAACCCTGCCTTTCACGAAATGGGCTGTTTTATATTTTATAATAATTACTAAATTGGCAAGCTAGTTGTATCACAAACGCTCCAACCTGCTGGCACTTCACAAGGTGTTGGAAAAGCTTTACAAGAAGCTTCGGCATTCTCTTTGGCATAAGTTATCATCTGAACACACAAAGGCTTACTAGGAACACCACCAGCTGTACTAGTAGAATCAACAAAAGCAATTGAACTTAAAAAATCAATCAAACTATCTACATTACTATTCATTTCTAATATATAATCGCTAATTTTTATTTCGACAATAGTTATAGGTTTCCCTGTAATATCTACATTAGTATTTTGACTATATTTAAAAGCTTCTTTGCCTGAAATAGTGATCTTTTCTTTTTGATTATCAACAACTGGATGACTAGCCAATTGTTTGAAAATACTCAAATATTCTTTGGTTTCTGTATTGAGGATAGTAACACCACCATTCCAATAATTCACCATCCAATCTTGAGGATACTTGATACTAAAATTAGCAAAATCTGAAACATTTAGAGTTTGCGTCAGCTTGGTTTTGTCTTGTTGTTGTGATTCTTGCATCTTTTGTTCAGCATTTTGACGAATTTTGGCTGGGGTAGCTTCTTGTACTACAGGGTTAGCAATGTTACTAACGTTGGTAGAGAGATTGCAACCAGCGCCAAGGGTCATAGTAAAGGCTGAAATAATACCAAGCAAAGTCACCAAGCCAAGATAAGTCTTGTGTGTTTTGTGACCTTTTCTACCTAAAGTTTTTTCAGTAAAAGCAATACGTTCTCGAGTAGAGATAACAGTATCAGGATTTAGAGAAATACTATCAATTCCTTCACGCACAAGCATCTCCGCAAACTCTGGATAATCACTAGGAGCTTGTCCACAGATACCAACTTTACGTTTGTATTTATGAGCAGTCCTAATGACATCTTGAATGAGTTTCACCACAGCCTGATTTTTTTCACTATAGATATGACTGACAAGTGCAGAATCCCGATCAATTCCTAGAGTCAATTGGGTAAGATCATTGGAACCAATACTAAAACCATCAAACAATTTGGCAAAATCTTCAGCCAAAATAACATTGGATGGTATTTCACACATAACATAAACTTGCAGACCTTCTTTGCCTCTTTCTAATCCAAACTCTTTCATAGTATCCAAAACTTTTTGACCTTCTTCAGGAGTACGACAAAATGGAATCATGACAATCAGATTTTTTAGTCCCCATTCTTCACGCACTTTTTTGATTGCTTCACACTCAAGTTTGAAACCAGGTTTGTATTCTTTGGAATAATATCTACTTGCTCCACGCCAACCAAGCATAGGATTTTCTTCTTTTGGTTCAAATTCTTTTCCACCAATCAAAGTAGCATATTCATTGGTTTTGAAATCTGACAGACGAACAATAACATCTTTTGGATAAAATGAAGTAGCAATACGAGCAATACCTTCAGATAACTTATCCACAGCATAGTCAGTTTTTTTAGTGTAACCACGAGTAATTTCCGCAATTTGTTGTTTGGCTTTTTTATCTTTCAATTTGTCATAGTTGATAAGAGCCAGTGGATGAATACGAATAAAATTACTAAAAATAAATTCTTCACGAGCCAATCCAACACCATCGTTTGGCAAAAATGACAATGAAAAAGCATGATCAGGATCACCAACATTCATCATTATTTTGGTATTGGTTTTGCTTACTTGTTTGATAGGAGTCTTTTGTACTTCAAAAGGAAGAATATCTTTGTAGATAAAACCCTCATCTCCACCTGTACAACTTATTGTAACTTGCTCTCCAGTTTTGAGAACTTTGCGAGCATTCTTGGCACCTACAATACAAGGTACACCAAGTTCACGAGAAACAATCGCAGCATGAGAAGTCTTACCACCTTGCTCGGTCACAATAGCTGAAGCAATACGCATAATAGGTTCCCAATCTGGATCAGTAATTCTAGTTACCAAAACTTCACCTTTTTTGAAAAGCTTCATTTGTTTTGGATTGTCAATAACTCGAACTTTACCAGCCCCAATCTTTTGACCAACCGAAGTACCTGTGAGTATTACTTGGCCTTTTTTATTTAAAATATATGTTTCAATGATTGCTTTGTCATTGTTGGCTTTGACAGTTTCGGGACGAGCTTGAACAATATACAATTTGCCAGTTTTACCATCCTTTGCCCATTCAATATCTTGATGTCTGCCATAATAATCTTCTATTTGTACACCCCATTTGGCAAGCTGTAAAACATCATCTTCACTAATAGCAAATTTGTCTTGTTGAGCTTTTGGTACGATCATTTGCTTTGTACCTACTTTACCATAAACTAATTTGACTTCTTTGGTACCCAAAATTTTGCTAATCACTGACTTCTTGCCTAATTTTAAACCTTCTTTGAAAACATAATATTGATCTGGGGTCACACGTCCTTTGACAACGTATTCACCAAGACCATAAGAAGCATTGATAAGCACTACGCCAGCAAAACCTGATTCAGTATCAAGTGTAAACATTACACCACTAGCACCAGATTCTGAACCAACCATAATCTGCACAGTCACCGACAAAGCAATTTCAAGATGATCAAATCCTTTTGTTTCACGATAAGAAATAGCCCGATCAGTAAATAGTGAAGCGACACATTTCTTCACAGCCAATTGTAAATCTTTTTTGCCAACAACATTCAAATAAGTCTCTTGTTGTCCAGCAAAACTAGCATCTGGTAAATCTTCAGCAGTAGCTGAAGAACGTACAGCCACAGAAACATTTTGGAGATTTTGTAATTTGGATAATTTGTTATAAGATTCTTCAATTTCTTTGGACAATTCAGCTGGAAACTTGGCTTCCAAAATAAGATGACGAACTTTTGCACCCACTTGTGATAAATTTTTGATATCATTAATATCCAAATTTTTGACTGCTTCTTTTATTTTTTTCTTCAAACCACTTTTTTCCAAAAATTCCCAATAACTAAAAGAAGTTACCGCAAAACCATTTGGCACACTGATACCTTTTTCAGTAAGATTGTTATACATTTCTCCAAGACTCGCATTTTTGCCACCAACTAGAGGAATGTCTTTTATATTTATTTCATCAAACCACAAAATACGCTTTTCTTTTTTGGTAGCGTCTATTTTTTGTTTTTCTTTCCTCTCCTTACCCGCGAGACCGAAAGATTTTTCGCGGTCTTTTTTCATAAGAAATTTAGTTAATTGTCACCCTGAATTTAGTTCAGGGTCTTTCAAAAATATAAAATTTTTTTGAAAAAGATTCTGATCCCGATAAATCGGGACAGAATGACGTTAAAGTTAGTTGAAAATATTATAACACATTTTTGTTAAAATAACAAAATTGGAAAAAGCCTGAAAGGCCTAAAAAGCTTGAAAAGCTCAAAAGGCTCTTGACGAGCTCAATTAGGCTTTTGAATTTTCCAAGGATTTGATTAATTTAAAAAGTAAGAAACCAACTTCACCACACTTGTTTTCTATATAGTCAAATTGTTTTTGATTTATAAAATCTAATTCTTTAACTAATTCAAAATAACACTGACACTCATTTAATGAACCTTTGGAAATATACAAAAATAGTAGTATTAAATGACAAATTACAAAGCCCAAATTTCAAATCAAATCCTAATTTCAAATATAAAATTTTGGAATTAAGTCATTTGTAATTGATTTGAAATTTGGATTTTGAAATTTGAAATTATTACTCATAGCTTTTAGACCTTTCTGGCATTTCAAGCATCTTAGGCCTTTCGAGCCTTTTACTTCACTTCTCTCACTTCAAGTAAATTTACATGGCCAGCATGACCTACAGGTTCACCAGCAACGACAATAATTCTATCACCATTTTTGATAACTTTTTTTTCTTTCAGATGAGTCATAGATCTTTCTACCAACTCTTCAATACTTTGACACTCAACAATCTCAAATGGGAAAACTCCCCAAGAAAGATTTAGCTGGTGCAAAACCAATTTGCTACTAGTAGCCACAGCAATAGGAAATTTGGGACGATAACGAGAAATTAGACGACCAGTTTCACCAGACAAAGAAGCGGCCAAAATAAGATTGGCACCTACATCTTCCGCAACAAGTCTAGATAAACCACTAATAGTATCATCAATCCTATTTACTTTGTCTTTTGGTTGATGAAAAAATAATTTGGTATATTCGGACTTCTCTGTTTCTTTGATAATCTTAGTCATCATAGTGACAGCTTCTACTGGATATTTACCACTAGCAGTTTCATTGGAAAGCATCACAGCATCAGTATGATCAGTCACAGCATTAGCAACATCAGAAACTTCAGCTCGTGTCGGACGTGGATTGTTTTGCATAGAGTCCAACATTTGTGTAGCCACAATTACTGGTTTGGCATGTTCTAACGCAACATCTATCAATTTTTTCTGAACAATAGGTACTTCTTCAGCAGGAATCTCTATACCCAAATCTCCTCTAGCTACCATAATACCATCAGCCACATCCAATATTTCTTTTATTCTTTTTACAGCTTCAGCTTTTTCTATTTTGGCAATTAGACGTATTGGATAATGTTCTGGTTTGTTTAATTCTTTTTCACATTTTGCAATCTCATAACGCAAATCAATAATATCGTCTGGTCTCATAACAAAAGACAAAGCTACCATATCTACTCCAGCTTCAATACCAAAACGTACATCTTGTTTATCTTTTTCAGTCAAAACAACTAGACCTGACAAATCGGTTTGGGGAATATTTATACCTTTGTTGGAAGTAAGTATGCCTGGCACGATGACTTTGGTAATTATTTTTTTATCAACTACTCTTTCTATTTTTACTTGCATTTTACCATCATCAAGCAACATTATTTCTCCTTGCTTCACAAAATTATGCAACTCAGGATAACCCAAAGGAATATAATTAGTATCTTTAGGATCGGTAGAAAATATTACTTCTTCACCAGCCAACAAAGCCACACCTTCATTAGCGACTTTGCCGATTCTAATTTTTGGTCCTTGCAAATCTTGTAAAATAGCAATTGGTTCACCAGTCTTTTCTTCTACTTTACGAATATTGGCAATAAGCATTTTGTGATTTTCGTAAGTGCCGTGAGAGAAGTTTAGTCTAGCGATATTCATCCCCGCCTTAACCATCTTTTCCAATGTATCTACATCTTCGCAAGAAGGTCCAATAGTACAGACAATTTTGGTTTGTTTTTCCATAAAAAACTCATTTTTTAGATAAATAACTATAGCTCGTATTATACTCCAAAAATAAGATAGCTTCAAGCTAATTTTTTGGGCTTATTATTGAGGAAAAAGATAAATAACTAAAAAGCAAAGATACTATTTGGGTACCAATTTTTGTTAAAGCCCATAGGATACATATCTATGAAATTACCAGCCTGACAATTTTATTTAATTACAATACAGCTATTTATAAATAGTTTATTGTAAAAGCTGAATAATTAATGTTAGAGCTGAAATTATGATTGCAATAATTGATAAACAAAATGCATTTTTTGAATTCTCACGTGCTTCTTTAAGCTCGTCATAATCAGTTACCTTTGAAACCAAATCTAGCGATGGAATCCAAAATCCACCTCTTTCCTTTCTGGGATATTTACTACCAAGAGGAAACTGAAGATCTTCTTCTATAAATTGACTGACATGCCCATCGCTTACAGAATAAATAGATTGAATATAGCTCTTTAAATTTTTTTCTTCAAAACCTTTTTCAGAATTTTCTACACAATATCGAGCGGCTACAATTTGCCAAGGTTCTTTCTTTTTGTTCATATTTAAGATATTAAATAACTCAAAGCTTCTTTTTCATCTCGCTCAACAAAGATTTCTACGGCTCGTTTTGCTTTTTCTAGGAGTTCTTTTACCTCCTTCCGCATTCTAAATGCCGTAGATACTTTCTCTGCAATTTCTGCCTGTTTTGCATCTGATAGCAAGGGTATCTTTATTTTCTTTGCACTATCTGGTTTTAAATGAGCAATTATAGCGCCACCAGACATTCTTTCAATTTGAGTTTTACAATAAAGCGAGTTTAATACCAACGCTAAGTAATCAGTGTTGATTTTGATAGTTGGTTTTAGTCTTAAAAAAGCACCACTCAGTATGCCAACTTTTTCCTCGTGTAAAGCGTAAGAAAGTCCAATAGTTCCGTCTTTTGTAAAAAGAACATCTCCCTTTTTAGGGGTGTATTTATCTTTTAGCTCTTCGTAAAGTTCAGGTGATATTTTCTTTTCTACATCTTCAATGCCATAAATAGAAAAATCAGATACTCGGATAAAAGGTTTGCCCTCAGGGTCGTATGCTTCACTTCCAACCTCTACACCTTTTAATACTGAAACTATCTCGCCAAGTTCTTTTTGTATTACTTTTGAAACTGCTTTTTCCATTGCATCATATTCAGGTTGCCAGTATTCTGCATCAAAACGGTCATCTCGTAGACACTCCGAAAGATTTCTTACAGATACACTTAACTTACTTGCTATATGTTTATCAAGACCAATTTCCTTAAGAAAAATTAACTCAGCACTTTTGTACTCTTGTTCTGATTTTTTATTTGCAAGATTGGCTTTTTTAATTATTTCTTCAATTTTTAATTGTAGTAATTCGTTTGGTAATACTATCTTTAGACCTCTAACTTGTTTCATACTAAGCCAAGGCTGTACATTTCCTGTTGCTTGTCTAAAAACCTGATTTAGTCCATATTTGCAATTTAAAAATGTAGTTACATAAAATGGGTTAATCCCTTCAATTATTTTAATGTTAGTAACATTGTCATTTGAGTTATAGTTTCCATCATCTTTAGTAATTATTGTTGCCCCTCCAATTTTACCTTTTCTAGCCATTAAAATATCTCCCAATTTTGTATGTGTTTTTTTTAACTTATTGTGTGCTTCAGAGGAAATAAAAGATAGGTCATTTTTTTTTATGAAAAAGTTTCCAACATTGCCAGACCTGATATATGGTATATTTTTATCATTTCCGTCATTCAATATTGTGAATATTTGTTTAAAAGAACCATTAGATTGTAAATCAAATGTCTTAGATATATCACCAAGGGGTAAGCCTTTTGCAAGTAATTTATCTATATTAAGATATTCTGGTTTATAATATTCTGCATCAAGTCTTTCAACAAGCTCACTAAAAAAAGTTACTGATGCGTCTAAATTATTATCCTTTACTATTGTTTGCCAAGACATATAGTTAATTTAAGAAGTCTAACTTCTGTTCTTTACCCCAAGCGACAAACGCATCTGCGATTTCGTCCAAGTCGCAAAGGTATTTAGGGTTACCGTCTGTATCTTTTACGATACTGCCATCTGCTTCCTTTTCAAAAATATAGTCACCACTGTTATCTTTGAATGATTGCTTCTGCGTAGCAAAGAAAATAGGATAGTCCTTTACTGTTGGACTTCCGCCAGCATCTACTTCGTTTTCATTCCACTTCTGCAAGAAAATAACAGATGTCTTTGTGCCTGTGTGTGGCTTAAATGAATTACCGTGTAGTCCTACAACTGCCAAGATACGAGCCTTTTGCATTATATATTTACGGACATATTCCTCACTGGTGTTGTTGAAAATACCTTGTGGGAGTACGACTGCAAGTCTACCTCCTACTTTTACGAAATCAAGATTTTTTTCAATGAAAAGCAAGTGTCTGTCTACTGACTTTTGCATCTTACCCTTAGCATTCTTACCAAGTACATACTGAGACAGTAAATGTTTTTCCTTTACTTCACCTGCAAATGGAGGATTTGCAAGCAATACATCAAATTTCAACTCCTTTAAGTTTTCTTTGTTATCGTTAGTTTTTATGTAATCATCGTACTCTTGTACCAAGTCATAGTCTCTTAGTTCTGCCTTAAAACGCTCAGGCCATTCCTTTGTATCAAGTGAAGTAGTTTTATAAATATGACTTTTACCATCGCCAGCAATAACCATAATCGCACGACTAATTTTCGTTGATTTCTCGTCAAAGTCTATACCGAAAAGGTATCGCATTGCATAGTCTTTCATTCCTGTTTTTGAGAGATTCTCATTTTTCGCAACATATTGCATTGCGTGTACCAAGAACCCAGCGCTGCCACAAGCAGTGTCTATGACATACTCCTTTTTCTTTGGGTTCATCATTTGCACGCACATATCAATCACAATACGAGGTGTAAAGTATTGACCTTTCTTACCCTTTGCTACATCAGGGAGTAAATATTCAAAAGCCTCATCAATGATGCGGAGATTAGAACCAAACAAGCGGACATCTTGTAATTCACCAACACAAATAGAGAGATGCTCGGGTGATAGTTTTATTTTGTCAGTCTTTTCGAATATCTCAGGCCATTCCTTTTTAGCGTCCTCAAAAAGGTCGTTGATTACTTTCATTGTGTCTTCAGGCTTACCAGTTGGGCTTTTTCTAAAATAGAGTTCCTCACCATTACGAGAAATAGCCTCTTTTTCGTCGTAAAGTTTTGCGTAAATAAGTTTGAATATCTCATCAAAACTATCAAAACCTGAATTAGCGAGCACCAACTCTTCAAGGGTTTTGATAATAATTTTAAGGTCTTGCTCGTGCAGGTCTTTAAGTGTCTTTCTCTTTTGGAGAACATCGGCAACATCTTCACCGTATGCAGGTATTTGGTCTAGGGTATCAAAATCTTTTGGGTATGGGCGGAATAGTATCAACTGATATTTACCATTAAGGGCAACACCAATTGGTGAACCCTCAGCGTTCAGGTATGACTTCAACTGTTGAATATCGTTTTCTGCATTAGGTGCTTTAACTTCAATAATCATTTTTATTGTTTGCCAAGTCTCATCAGTGTAGACAACAATATCAGCACGTTTATTATCGTTCTTTTCACGACCAAACTGCACTATCTTTTCAAGTTCTATATGTGCTTTTGGATATTTATATTTCTTTGTAAGTTCCAATAAATAAAGTTGACGAACAATTTCTTCAGGAGCAGACTTACCAGTCTTTTCAGTGTAAACTAATTTTTCCTCCTCCATTTTTGATATAGACTTTACATAATATTTACCCTCATCTTTTTCATAAATGTCTAATTTAGAAAGTGGGTCGTCAAACATTAGTAAATCCTGCTCGGGGTTTTTGAAGATTTTATTTAGAATTTGTTGTGTAATATCCATAATGTAACTTTTATTTCTATCTTTTTTGAATATGTATTATAAAAAATACAATTTTTTAAAAAACATGTTTATATAATGTAAATATAGTACCACACTTAATAATAGAAAACAATTTAGTTATTTTTGAGAATACAAACCTATAAATAAAATACTTATGCTATTAACTAACGCTCAACATCGCTCAAATCCTCCACAGTCACACCTTCTGGCAAACTTGTACTCACTGTACCAGTACTAACATCAACTTTTCCAGTGCTAGTCACGACGCCACCATCATCTTCCGGTGCTGTAGCAGGCGGAGCACTCTTATAAAAAAAATAACCGCCAACAAGTAGCAGTACCACAAAAAATATTATATCCAACCAGAAAATCTTTTTTTTATTAAGATTCATAAATTTTATTTAATTTATAATATTTTGATTATAACACAAAAAAATAAAACACCGAAATCACAACCCATATCACATAACACATATCATGTAACAAAATCGTTACGAGTTATGTGCTACGTGTTACGTGAGTTTACAACTTTTTCTCCCAAGCCAGCGCTGTCTCACACATAATCTTCAAATCATCATACTTCGGTTTCCAGTCCATTTCATTAACTATTTTACTATTATCAGCAATGACAATCGCTGGATCACCCTCACGTCTTTTGGTTGTTTCTACTTTGAAATCATTACCACTCACTTTCTTCATCATACTAATTACGTCTTTAACCGAAAAACCTTTACCATAACCACAGTTGAAAATTCCACCTTTGTTTTTGTTTAGATAATACAAAGATTTGATATGAGCAGAGGCCAAATCATCAACATAAATATAATCACGAATACAGGTACCATCTGGAGTATTATAATCTGTACCATTGATAAACATTTTTTCACGTTTTCCAAGAGTTGTTTCCAAAGCAATTTTGATTAAGTGTGTCGCATCTTTGGTAGATTGTCCTAACATTCCATCTACACTAGCCCCAGCCACATTGAAATAACGCAAAATTACATACTTGAAATTTGTATTAGCAAAAGCTACGTCTTGAATAATTTTTTCATTAAATAATTTACTAGAACCATAGGGACTTATTGGAATAGTAATTCCACTTTCTTTTAGAGGAATAGTCTTTGGGTCTGGATCACCATAAACCGCAGCTGTAGAACTAAAAATAAATTTATTGACTTTGTATTTCAAACAAGCTTTGAGAAGATTGATTGTATTACCAGTGTTGTTACTATAATATTTTAGTGGATCGCGCACTGATTCAGATACGACGATACTGGCTGCAAAATGTATCACACCTTGGACATTTTCTTTGGCAAATACTGTTTCCAATTTTTTACTATCAGCCAAATCTAATTTGTAAAAACCCAATTTTACTTTTTTTGTCAAAGCGTATTTTTTCAAAGTATTTACTGTTTTTTGAAAACCAGTAGAAAGATTATCCACAATGACAATATCATTTTTCTTTTCAATAAGTTGTTTGACGACATGACTACCGATGTAGCCAGCACCGCCGGTGATGAGATATTTGGACATAATAAATATATTTATAATTTTGAATTTCGAATTTTAAATTTTAAAACAATTAACTAATTACAAAATTTTGAATTAACTAGTTAAACTATGAAATATTTTCCCAAAAATTAATGATAATTCATGAGCTTCTTGCCAAAATTTACGCAACTCTTCTTTATCATACTCTATATTACCTAATAATTCTATCCAATACTTTGTTTCATTAGCTTCTTTTCTTGATATTGATATTTTATTTTTGAAATCTTTTTTAGAACTAGCCGCATTTGCTTCTCTATAATTTGCACCAACACTAGTTGCAGAACGAACTAACTGAGAAATAATTGGATTATTTATTGGACTACTTGTTAATCCAGATAAAAAAATTAAAACTTCTTTACTAAACTTCAACGTTCTTTCTTCTAAATCATAATTCATAGCCTCCATTTAAAATTAAAAAATTATAAAATTGTTTTAAAATTCAAAATTCAAAATTCAAAATTTTTCATCTATCTACTTCCTACTGCAATCACCTTAAACCCCGCGTCTTTCAAATCCTGATAACGATGTTGGAGCATACGACGCCCATCAGCAATCAAAGGTTTGCTAGAAAGCTCAGAAATAATGACATCAGCCAAACCACGAAACTGTGGCCAATCAGTAGCTATGATTATTATATCAGAATTCTTGATTGCTTCAAATTCGTGATGATGATACTTCACTTTTTCTGATTCTCCAAACATTTTTTTGAAATTATCCATCCCAGCTGGATCATAAATATTTATTTGTGAAATACTTTTATTTTCCAAATATTTCATAATTTCTATACTAGCTGAATTGCGAATATCATTGGTATCACGCTTGAATGCTGTACCTAAAATTGTGACTTTCTTATTCGACCAATTAGAATCTATTATTTGATCAATTCTACTCAAAAAATTATTAAGTTGTCTTTTGTTTGATAAATAAACCTCATCAACTAGTGTAGTATTTTGATTTTTATATTTGAGTTGATGAGAAAGCGAACGAGCGTCTTTGATAAGACAACTTCCTCCAGCATAAAGGCTATTGTACAGCCCCCAACTTCCAATACGTGGATCTGCGACCAAAGCATTGCGAACATTTTCAAATTGAAGATTTTCAAAACTCTCGCAAGTACGACCAACCACGTCGAAACACACAGCCAATTTATTGAAAAGTATATAATTGGCAAGAAGTTTACTTGCTGCCGCTTCTTTGGGATTTATCTCAATATATTTTGTCTGAGGTGAATTGTAGAATCGTTCATAGACTTTTCTCATTATTTCAAAATCTTTTTGAGTCCAAGCACCAACCACAATTCTATCAGGCTTGATAGATGCTTGAATGGCTTTACCTTCTACCAAAAATTCTGGATTAGAAACCACCCCAAAATTCTTGACACCCATACTTTCCAAAATCTCAGAGGTCTTATCCACCATATCTATCGGTACAGTACTTTTGTTGATTATAACAATATATTTTTCTTGTGTTCCAGCAGTTCTCTTGGCCAAATTTTCTGCCAATTGCTGTGCCGCCTCATTGTAATATCTAAGATCACTCTCCCCTGTTTCTCCAATTTCCGGAGTTGGCAAACACATGAAAATAGCATCACAGGTATCCAAAAAATCTACAACTTTGCGATAATCCAAAGTAAATTTTATTCTTTCTTGATTACGAACCAACAAATCACTAAGACCTTCTTCGAAAAGACAAGCTTCTATCTGGTCACGGTCACCTGAAGACAACATACTTATCTTCTTTTCATCAATGTCATACACCAAAACATCATGCCCACTTGAGGCAGAGACAGCTGCTGAACAAGTACCAACATATCCGGCACCAATATAGAGGAGTTTCATAGGTTTTTTCATTAACCATGATTATAATAAATCATGTAAATTTTATTTAAAAAAATGTAGATAATTAGTTAATTGGTTTATTGGATAATTGAACTGCTTAGTAATTTAACAAAAGTTACTTTATAAACTTTAAGAACTTTACAAACTTTTAACTTAAAACTTCTTTATAAATTTTTTCTGTTTCTTTCAACATTTTTTCTAGGCTAAACTTATTCTCTATCAGTTTTCGTCCATTTTTACCTAGCTTCCACCTCAATTCAGGATTGTTTATCAATTCTAACAAAGCTTGAGCTATTTGGATAGACCCATTTTCCACCAGACGTCCCACTGTATTATCCACTACTTCTGATATCCCTCCAACGTTACTAGCTATAACTGGCAAACCAACTGACATAGCTTCAAGAATAGTATAAGGAAAACCCTCCCACGCTGAGACAAAAACAAAGATGTCACTTTTTACTAGTTCATCAATTACTTTATTACGTTCCAAATTTCCAGCAAAAATAACATCTACTTTTTTTTCTTTAGCTAAATTTTGTAAAAATTCTTTTTTCTTCCCATCTCCTATAATTGTCAGCTGTATCTTATCTTGAATTTCCTTTTCAAAATTACCAATCACTTCAATAATCATCTCTGGTCTTTTTGGCTCAGCCAAACGACCCACAAACATAAGTCTAATTTTTGAATTGTCTGTTGTCTGTTGTCTGTTGTCTGTTGTCTTATTGATTCCATTATAAATTACTACAAATTTATCTTCCTTTGCTAATTTATATTTCATTCCTAATTTTTTTACAAATTTTGAAACACAAATGTACTTGTCTGTATATTTAGCATTAAACTTTTCTGTCAACAAAACCAAAAATCTCACAATAGAATTCATACCAATGTTGAACCCCCAACCATGGGCAGTATATATTGTTTTGTATTTACCTTGTATTGCCAATCTAGTAAAAAAAGCTGCGGCCGAACTATGACAATGAACAATGTCTGGTTGAAAATCTTTTGCTATTTTTTTTATTTCTTTGATAGCTTTCCAAATTCTAATAGGATTACTACTATTGGAAAAATATTGATTTTCTACATAACTTATTTTTAAATCTTCACATTTATATTTTAACCAACCAATGCCATTAGCCATCACAACTACTTCGTTTTGTTTAACAAAATAATTACAAAGTTCTAATACGTGAGTTTGTGCTCCACCGGCTTCGGATTTTGTTATGAGATAAAGGATTTTCATAACTCAAAATCTGAATCGATCAGTGAATTTAAGCCATAAATAATATCCCATTCTTAAAATAGCTTTTATCCAAGCTAAAAAATAATTTGGATAATTATGACGATATTTTTTTATAATTTTAAGAGTGTCTAGTGCCCCACCCAATCTATCAACCACACAGGCACCTTGATTATGGATTCTATAATTTACAACATAATCTTTGAGATTATAAAATGTGCCAAAGCGACCCATACGCAACCACAAATCATACTCTTCTCCAATTTTTACGTCCAAAGCATAACCACCAACTGCCTGAGCTTTGTCTCTCCGATACAAAACTGCTGAATGAGCAAACTGATTTCGTAATAAAATTTGTTTCTTAATTTCTTCATCTGTTATGGCATGTAAATACCGACTCTTCTCCACACCATGTTCATCTATTACAATTACTCCACCACCAACCAAAAAACAATCACTATTTTTCAGCAAAAAATCTAATTGCTTAGCTAATTTTTCTTTATCACACCAAATATCATCACTGTCCAGCACTGCGATATATTCACCTTTGGCCAGATTCAAACCTACGTTACGGCATTTAGAAATGCCGAGTACCTTGTCTTTTCTAATATAAACAATTCTACTATCCTTATCTTGATAATTTTTAATCAAATTTTCAGTATCATCTGTCGACCCTCCATCAACAACAATTAATTCCCAATCTGAAAAAGATTGACTAAAAACACTATCAATCGCCATAGGCAAATAATGCGCCCGATTATAAGTCAACATTATTATACTAATTTTTATAGCCATATTTTATGCCATCTTTTTAAACCAATCAGTAATCAAATGAACTACTATCATATGAAAATCTTCAATAATTCCATAGTCGTTCGAAACAGCAAGTAAATAATCATCACACAACTCCTTCAATAGACCCCCATCAAATCCAGAAATACCAAAACTATATATTCCCATAGTTTTTGCCATTTTAACAAGCTCAATAATATTAGGAGATTGACCACTACCAGTAAGAACAATCAATAAATCTCCAGATCGACCCATATTTTTTAACTGCTGAGAAAAAATATGTTCATACCCTTCATCGTTAGCCCAGGCAGTCACAATAGGTGTATTATCATTTAGTGACATTATTCTAAAACGATTTCCTTTTTCTTTAGCATTCTTACCTAAAATAGTTTTAGCAATATCAGTAACCATATGAGAACAGGTAGAAGAACTACCACCATTACCAGCCACAATAATAGTTTTTTCTGTACCGCGCAATGGTTCAATTTTTTTGATTAATCGATGCAATCCAGAATGGTCAAAATCATCTAAGGCTTTTTTTAGACGATCAAAATAATCATGAGAATGTTCAACTAATTTCAAATCTTCTTCCATATATTATTCATTAAAAATTAAATCCGATCCTTTAGTAACAAATTTTATTGGCACTTCTGCAAAATCTAACAGACCTTCTATTTTGGCCTGTGCCATTAAAGCTTGCGAAACAATATCTCTTTTACTTGGTTCCACAACACAATACAAGCAACCACCAGAACCAGCTCCAATCAATCGTCCTCCCAAAACACCAGCATTTTTAGCTATTTGATGTAATTTGTCTATCAAATCATTACTCACATTGGATGCTAAAGTTTTTTTCCACTGCCACTCTCTGTCTATCATTTCCCCAATTTTATTCATATTTTCATCCAACAAAGCTTTCTCAAATTCTGTTACAGAATCTGCCATATTTTTATAAGTATCAAAATTTTCTTTTATTTTTTTCACTTGCTCTGTCAGTATACTAGAGGCGTGACGAGTAATACCAGTAAAAAATAACATTGAATAGTCCTCTAATTTTTTAATCTTATTGGAATCTATTTTAAGTGGAAAAACATCTACACTACCATCTAGATTAAACTGCAAATGATTAAAACCTCCAAACGCAGTCGCATATTGATCCTGTTTACCGATAGGTTCTTTTAATAAATCAATCTCTAGTCTTGATGCTTCTTCAGCCACCCCTCGGGAATCAATATCTTTACCTAGATGTTTATATAAAGCCTTTATTAAGGCTACAGAAAAAGCAGACGACGATCCTAGACCAGTATTACCAGGCAAATCAGAAAATACCCCAATTTCAATACCACCATTAATACCCAAATCAGACAGCATTGTCCTAAATCTGTCATGCTTGATATCACTAACCAATTCCACTTCCTCAGTAATATTATATTTAATAATATACTTTTTTAACTGATAGCTATTATTAATAGCAATATAAACATATTTATTTATGGTAGTCGAAATCAATTGACCAGGGTAGACACTACAAAAACCAGGCAAATCGGTTGCATCACCAACAAATGTAATTCGCAAAGGGGCTTTTACTATAATCATAGGCTATTTAACTCTTTTATAATAGCATATATATTTACTTCTTTCCAGCTCCCAAATATATACTTTGCACCTGCAATTTGTAAAGCATTCCTGGTGGCAGGCCAGTTATAAACCGGCATACCAATCACCATTTTTGAACCCGCATTCACCGCTGACATAACACCTCGTGGTGAGTCTTCAAAAACAATTTGATTTGCTAAATCAATCCCCATTCTTTGAGCTGTTTCCAGAAATACATCCTGCGCTGGCTTAAGATGTTTTACACTTTCACGATATACAATGTTAGCAGAAGGAATTAATTTATTTAAACCTGAACACCTCATCAAATAAGTAGCTTCATCTTTAGAGGACAAAGAACCAACAGATAGCGCAATCTCATTTTTTTTAAGCTCTTCCAAACACTCCCTAAAACCTTCTCTAGTTTTAATTACTGCAGTAGATAAAAATTCTTTATATAGTTTATTGTCTTCTTGAAGCAACTGTTCTGAATTACCAGATTTACCACTCAATACTAAAATTTCTTCCATAATCAAAATGTCTGGACCACCTATGAAGTGTTCTATCTTTTCGATAGCATCCGACACTGATAAATTAAGCCCTAATTGTTTGGCAATTTTAAGATGTGCTAGATGGTGACATTCTTCCACATCTATCACTGTACCTTCCAAATCAAAAGCTACTCCAATTTTTTTATTCATACAAATCACTAATATTTAATTCAAAAAATCTTTCTCTTCGACACACAACATGCCTTTTTCATATCGTCCTGACATAACATCTAACTCAACCTCTTTCAAACGCTCAGGTGTGCCCATATCCTGCAAATATTCATCACTTTTATATGCACATAATATTCCCTTTCTTTCTTCAACAATCGTGGGAAAAATATCTCTACCAAAGTCTAATGCACGATTAGACTCAATTGTTCTAAAAATTTGAGGAGTGAATATGTAAATAGCTGCATTATTCAAATTTCGACATGTCCTGCCAACAGGATGTGGTTTAGAAAAAATCTTATTAATCACACCACCATCATTCACTTCCAGCAAATCACAATCATGTGGATGATTAGTGGGTTGAACAAGTAGAGTACCCAACAATTGATTACCAAAGGTTAATTTGTATTGATTATGTGCCTTCAACATTTTTACCAAATTAACATTAAACATCAAATCACCATAAAGCACAAAAAAATCGTCTTCTAAATCAACTTGTAAATTTTTTATTCTTCCAGCTGTTCCCATCTCAATATTCTGGTTATCATATTGAATTTTAACACCCCATTTATCCCCGTTACCAAAATATTCCATAATTTGTTCTTGTAAATGTCCTACCACTAATACTATATTACTAAAATCATATCTAGACAATAATTCTATTTGGTATTCCAAAACAGGCTTACCACATACCTTGATCATGGGCTTGGCAATCTGTTTTCCGAGTTCACCCAAACGAGTTCCCTGCCCGCCAGCTAAAATCAAAACTTTCATATACAATGCGAAATAAAAACTAAAATCCTATTATTAAGTCTCGTAACGAATCACTATAAATTTCTTCAACAGTATATCTAGTACGACTACAAATATCCATGTCAATACTATTTTTTGGTTTGACTACTTCTATCATAATCTTATCCAAGATTTAGGTACAATATGTTTTTGATTGATATTATATTTTTGAAACCATTTTTTTGGTGTTATCACTGTCTTATTTTTGTTAGCATTCAACCAAGCCCCCCACCAACTAAAGCTACTATTGGCAATAATATTATGCTTACATCTACTCATGAGAATCAATTCTTCATAGTCTTTTATATCAGGACTAGAAACAAAGTACAGGTTTTCAAATCTCAAATTTTCTTTAACCCAAACTATATCATCAGAAAAAACAAAAATATTCAACTCACCTAATTTATTTTTGAAATATTCCACAGCTTTTTTGTAATAATCCAAATCACAAATACCGTGATATGAGTTAGTCTTATTATCAAGTACATAATCCCCACGACGAATATGTAAAGAAACAGAATTGATACTATTAGAAATTTTACTTTCTACTTGTCTAGCAACCACACTCATTTCATTTTTCAAGGTAAATTCTTTTCTAAGGATGTCTTCAATATTTTTGAAATATTTTTCACTTTGGAAGTAGCCATCAAGATACTTGCTACTTAAAAATGTAATATTGTAATAAAAATTTTCTCCAAAAAACTTTGTAATAAATTTAGATAAAAATTTTCTATAACCACTAATTTTTTCCATATGATTTATTAAAATATTTCTATCAATATTAAATTTATTCAAAAGAAAATATCTATGTGTGATACCGGTTTTTTTATGTTCAAATGAAGACAAATCCAAATTTAAGGGTATTCTATTATTAAGTGACAAACTATAGCCTGCAGCATATTGGAACATTTGATTTCCCAAACCACCTGATAATTTATCAAAAATCATACAAGATTAATTAAGACAAGATTTATACAGATCTATATATTTCTGAGTCATAATTTGCAAAGTATACTTCTCTCTAATTACCTCTTCAGAATTATTTACCATCTTATCTAATCTCATTAAAGGCATATTCAAAATAAACATGAGACCATTTTCTAAATCACTCAATGATTTATAATCTGCTAAATATCCGTTGACTCTATCAATTAAAACCTCGCCAATACCTCCCACATCAAAACTAACAATTGGTAAACCACAACTCATTGCTTCGAGTATAACCAGTGGAAAATTTTCTGCTAATGAAGTATAAAGCAAGACATTTGCCAAAGAATAATATTTAGACATTACATTTCTATCTCTGGTCAATGGTAAATATTTTACCCTTTCGGAATCTAAGCCATCACCTATACAAACAAAAGTAACATCTTTATTATTTATAAAACGCTCAATAATCTTCTCCACATATGACCAACCCTTAAAAGGGTTATCCTTACCGGCAAAAGACATAACTAAAACTATCTTCTTTTCAAATGGCAAATTAAACTCCCGACGTACGTCTTTTGTATTATATTTTTTAAATATGTCAACATCAACACCATTATTTATTAATGTAATTTTTTGATCTTTTAAAACACTTTTTTCAACTTTTTCCTTAAGCCACAAAGAAGGAACTACAATATTAAACTTATTATTCTCATAGATAAACCTCTTTTTTTTCATTAGGTAACGTTCATTGTGCCAAAGAATCCCTGGGTAAATATTCTTATTTGAACACAAATAAAAACCATCTTTTTGTTTATCGCTAAAACTATGACTGCAATGTGGTGTTATTGCCCACATATCATGCAATGTCCAAACAACTGGTTTTAACTGAGCAATTTTTCTTAGTGTTTCTAATTTAAAGTACCAACCATGTAAATTATGACAATGCACTAAATTTGCTTCATAAAAATCTTTGGAACTTAATATAATATCTGACTGAAAATAATCTAGATCACTTGCAAGTAAAAAACTGACAGCTTTATTAAAGATATTTTTTGGAATTTCTTTGATATCAATCAAATCTGAAAATTTTTTACCCACAAACATTGGTGACTGAATATTATTTTTTTCTAAACATGATTTCAAATCCATGGCCAATCCTGTAGCTCCACCTATTACATTATCGGTTGGAGAAATCTGGAGAATTTTCATAACTTTTTCTTCTTATACACCCCCATTATAGTATGTCCAGTTATATAATCTCTAATAAAGCTAACAAAAAAAACGAATATACTTCTTAAAATTTTATTCAAAATTTTTCCAACTACATTTCCAAAAATATTTTTTATACTATTACCATATAAAATTTGATAAAAATATGGTAAATGATACTTTTGCATTGGTTCAAAAAGAAGACTAACAATTTCAAGATTAAAGATTGAACTAAAACTAATTAGAGACCTAACATTCCAAAGACCAAGATGATGCGGTGGGGCGTTTAAAACAGGTTTTTCATCTAATTTAATAAAAGAATCATTATTTGGCACACTAATAAGCAAAAAACCTCCTGGTTTTAATACTGATAAACAAGATAATATAAACTCACGAATATTACTAATATGCTCCAAAACCTGAAACATCACTACTATGTCATATTTTTCTAAATTTTTTGTGGCATGAACCTCAATTAATTCTTCATATACTTCAATATTTTTTTTACGAGAAACAATAGCAGCGTCATGACTCAATTCTAAACCAGTAGCTTTAACATCTTTAATATTTTTTACCCTACTTAAAAAATCCCCTTCTGCACAACCAATTTCTAAAACTGACATTCCTTTTTTTACATACCTGATGGCCTCTTTATGTTCCCATTTCCACGGCATGTAATACCAAGGATATTTTCTAAAATGGCCATAAAAATCACTATCACCACCCAGATCTAATGGGTAATAAAATTTATATCCAGTCTCTTCACAAATACACACATATATTTCTTGTAAGTTTGAGTAATATTTTGTAACATCAATATTTAAATCTTTTTTATAATAATAGATTAATTCTTTTGTGGGAATTTTCTTAATTATTGAAACATTTGATGTATTTGTGATTGGAGAATTAATATTCATAGTTTTTGTTAATTATAGTACTTCTAGTTGGTAAATCAATAACTGATTCTAATTTATTATTTTTTTTATTTGAAAAATTTGTATACAAATTAAACCAATCCAAAAAAGTAATATATTGATTATTAGTAATATTTCTATAAATATGTCCACCAAATTCATTATAATAGTCATATTTATAAAAAAATTGATCGATAATATGACGATCAACAATTAAAAAATGGTCCGCAAAAGCATGCCATGAATCTTCTATTGTCCACTTATTTTTTCTCCCAATTTTCTCCAAATATGAAGAACAAAGCAAAACCTCTGACATCTTAACGTCAAGCAAATCCCGAATAGACTTTATCAATCTATTAGATTTAGATCTACTATCCAACTCACAACTCCAATAATTAATCATGTCATCAACATTGCCAAATTGAAACATATCAGTCAACAAATAAGGTACAAACTTTAAAGAAATATAACTGGATGCTATAATCCTTTTTTTTTGTTTAAAGCCACCGGCTGATGGGAAATAATTTAACAAATTTACAAAGTATTCATTTAAATTTATACCGTTAATCCTTTGGTCGCACCTTGTCTTGTATACATATTCAACACCCAGCTCTTTTGCCTTATAAAGGCCATTAATTGTAGATATTATTTGAAAATTTACATTACCAAAACCACTAACAAGAGGTTTCTTATTTAAAACAACAAATACACCCTCTTCTTTTATTTGTTCTATATACTTCTCTTTTTCATCTTCCCAAGTAGAAACAATTATGTGCGTATTAGGGAATATCTTTTTATAGATTCTTATAGACTCTAAAGTAAAATTATTTTCTTTTTTTAACGGTCCTTGCATTATTAATGCCATCAAAGGTGTACTATACACAGGATCGGACCATAAATTATAATCTTCCGAATTAATAGGCCTAAAATGAAATGTAAAAAAGCTATTGTTTATAGACGAAACTATGCTACAAAAAAATTTGATGATATTTACACGATAACGATTTATTACCATACCAAGCTGTAAACGGAAATCCGCCCTATCATACCTATACCGTCTTATTAAATTTATTATTGACATAGACTAACGTTTTAATAATTTATAAAGACGATTTTTTACTATTTTAAAAATATTAGTTTTAAAAATACGATTGTAAATAAATTCATCTACAAGATTATTAGACAACACAAAACTTGGGTGACTGTACTCCGAGATTTCTGAGACATCCTGAAACATCAGATCACTCTCATCTTTTGTGTTTGTTGCAAAAGGTCCAGATCCAATATTTGAAATTAGATTAACATTTGGTAAGGCTGATAGACCATTTTGGGACCAAACAGTATATGTCCAGATATAATCCCAAACCATAACTTTTTTATTGTATATTTTTTCAAATATTTTATTAAAAGATCGCCCACGTTTTTTATCAAACCATACGCCGTCAATCATGTGAGTTCTTTTAAACTCTGGAAAGTTCTTCATTTCAGTATCATAATATTTCCAAGCCCTACGCCAACTTGCCCATCCCCAAAGTAAATTAAATTTTGAAAAATAATAACTGCTGTCACCAAATCTTCTACCTTGATTAAAATTACTTCCACCAATATGCATCACCCTTTCGTCAAATCTATATTTTTCAAGTAATATTTCACAAAATTTAAAAAATGAATCTGATGGTACACAATCATCTTCCAAAATTACCCCCTCTTCGACATAACTAAAAAACCAGGTTATAGCTTCAGCTGGACCATACAGAAGACCCTTATTCTTTTCTTGAAATAATGTCTTTACCTCACACGGCCAATCAATTTGATTTACAATGTCTCTAACAGATTGACAATTGTATACATCATCTGCCACACCTTCTCGTGGACCATCTACAGCAATAAATAATCTTTCTGGTTTTACTAATCTGACTTTAGAAAAAACCTTTTGGGCCGTTTCAATACGATTAAAGAGTAATAATAAAATTGGTACTTTATACATTGACATATTATTTTTTAACAAACCAAAAACATCCACAACCCATATTTTGTAAATCAGCCATTTCTTTAGTCGCATTATAAATCATACCAGTTTCTTTATGATTATCAGGAATTAACGAAAACTCCCTTAACTCCATGTCAGAAAACATTGACGATACTTGGTCATATGAATACAGTCTGTGAGCATTGTACTCTATTCTAGGTTTTCCACTCATTGGCACAACAAATATTAGAGATCCACCCGTTGCCACAACCCTTTTCAACTCCCCTATAGCCTTTAGATCACCATCGTAATCTAGTATATCACCATAACGCCCCAACCCAATATGCTCAATCGTATGCATACACGAAATGGACTGAAGAGAACTATCCCCAAATGGTAGTGCCATTAGGTCACCTTTTTCACTTTGCAAACCAGATAAATTCAATTTTACCGGTCGATAATCATAAAATTTAACAGGGACAAATGCAGAAACTATAGTAGAAAAATGTATGAAAGATGAAATATCAACATGAAACTCAGGCTTAATTTTGGATACCACTCTAGCAGCCCAAGCTGGATGGTAAGTATAGTGTGGTTCAATAGGTGTATCGATAGTTCTATCCGTCAAACATGGATAAAGATCCCTCAATCTCAAAGAAGGAAAGCGTTCATTTTTTGATTTTTTTTTGAACCTCCAATAATCAATAACAAATCTTGGAAAATTTATTAT
This sequence comes from Candidatus Magasanikbacteria bacterium CG1_02_32_51, assembly GCA_001871435.1. Lineage (GTDB taxonomy): Bacteria > Patescibacteriota > Patescibacteriia > Magasanikbacterales > UBA922 > UBA1557. Next base: position 22,018 of record MNVC01000014.1, on the reverse strand, counting down.
GGATATAACCAAAAAATATATTTTCACAGCAAAGGGTATTCTAGCAATATAACTACGTATCTTTTTCTTATTTATCATAATACTTTTTAAAAAAATTAAATATTTTTACTAAAAATGGATACAAATTTTTGATTTTTTGTTTTTTTATTTTCATCTCTTCGAGCGTTTTTATAGCTACTTTTTCAACAACATTTATGTCGTAAATATTTGATAATGCTAAATAATTTCTAACCAAATTCATAACCATGATTTTACCACAACCATGCAAAAAAGCAATCTTTTTATAGATATCTATTGACTCAGCATATTTCCCTTCTTTGTATGATTTTATAGCCTGAACGAAAAGGTCTGTCCACTCATTCCTGTCCACATAAGTACCATTCTTTCTTTTAAAAAAGTTTAATTTATTATTTAGATATAGTGCATTAATATGGGCACCCAACTCATCGACACATAATTTATTCTTACCAAAAATATCATAATCATAAATTTCTGAAATAACACCGCTAGAAAATCTATCGATAATGTCTTCATAAATATAGTACATATTTAAAGACATTTCACCTTTTTCATAAACACGTTGAAAATACGATTTATAATTATTGATACGTTGGTAATATATAGCGCCCTGACAAACAAACGCCTCTAAATCTTTTGAAAGAAATTTATAACCAAAATGTTGAGTATCAAAATCATGATGTTCTGGATAACCACCAACTTCTAAATAAGCCTTTCTAGTATATAAAAAATTAACTAAAGTTAAAAAAGTTTTTTTTTCATCAAATAAATCATCAATAATCACGGCTTTATTTGAAAATTTATTGTTAACAACAGAAATAACATTATTTATTTTTCTTTTAAAATAAATATTTTTCTCAAATAAAACACCATCACACTTTTTTTCATCCAAAAAAGAAATCATTCTAGACAACGAATTATCACCAAGAACATCATCACTGTCCAAACAAAATATACAATCTCCATCACTAAATTTAACACCGGTATTCCTAGCAGCACCACCACCTAAATTCTTTTCATGAAAAAAACATTTTATCTGATAATATCGATCTGATAATTCAACCATTATTTTTTTTGTTCTGTCTAAAGAATAATCATCAACTAAAATAATTTCAAAATCAATAAGAATATTTTGACGATAGATAGAGCTAACTGCTTCTGAAAGAGTCTTCTCTGAGTTATAGCATGGGATAATTATTGATAATTTATTGAACATACAATTATAATTTTGATTTATAAATTTTATCAAACCAATAATCTATATATATAGCAGTTAAATCTGATGAGGTCATAATTTCATCATATTTTTTTGCTAAGCCAGTTTCGTCGAATTGGTCTATTTCAGACCAATCGTTAATCACCCAAATCGGCAACCCAATTTTTTCAAAGTATTCAGTAGTAATAGATCTTTTCACAATTGGTATAGATTTTGTGTAAATTGCCTCCCATGTTCGATGACCCTCAACACAGCTCCCAGGAGGCGAAGCAATAAATTTATACTTCGATGAAAGATGAAGGTATTCATTGAAATTTATCATTTTATCAATAGTTTCAGCAAAATAATTTTTTTTTAAACACTCTAAAGCATTCTCTCTTTCTGTACGATTTGTTGCAACAGTAAATAAATAAAATATTTTATTTTTTTTAAAATAATTTTTTAATATAACTCTTTTAAAGATTAGAGGTATACCAGTAACAAAAAAATGTTTATTACCTATACCAATAGGAAGTGGTGTAACAAGATCATTACAAATGTCAATATTAATACCATACCAATGTATTATCTTTTCATCCATCATTTTGATAATATCTTTATCAACAAATTCATCTCCATTATGGGTTATAATAATATACTTTACTTTAATCAAATTATGTATTTCTCTAAAATATCTTTTGATATTACTGTCACCAACAAAAATTATTTGTCCTTCTTTGACTTTTTCTGGAACTACATTTTTTAATGTATCATCAAAAATATAATCGGCAATGTTTCTAAAACCGTCACCAGTTATAAATGGTAATGAGGATGGACGACTATTAAAAGAATATTTAATTAACAATCGGCCTATTATTCTATAAATTTTGAATATAAAATTACTCAAGTGTTTATTCATAATTATTGTAAAAAAACATCATTTCATTTTTAACAAATAAATCAGCAATATCAGTATCTTCTTCGTGAAAGACTGCCACATCGTAATATGGAAAAGGTGTGCGAAAATCTTTGTCAATATAATTATCCAACTGCCGAAGAAGGAGATGGTCACCCAACTTACAAGATATTATTATTTTTCCTCCATTATCATAAAAGATGATATCTGAATATCCTAAACTCTCTAATCTTTTAAACATATCAATTCCACTATCTTTTTGTTCTAAAAAATATACAGTATCATACTCAAAAAATAAAACAGGTTTTGTTTCTCCAATATAATTTATACCACCTCGAAGTATCTTAAGATCATAACCATCTGTATCTATTTTTAAAATTTTAGCATTTTTAAATTTACTATTTAATTCCAAAAAATTATCTAAAGTAATCACCTGGATAGCAGTGCCTTTATCCCTAGGATCACTATTTATAATTCTAGCAGTTTCGTTATTCTTTACTAATTTAGATCCAATACTACCATTTTTATCCCCAAAAAAATACTGAAAAGCATATATGTTTTTAAATTGTACTATATTCTTTTTTAGTATATTAAAATAATCTTGCCCACCCTCAATACACACAATAGGTATATCACACACACTTTTTGTTAGAGCAACCGTATCACCAACATTAGCACCAACATCAATCATAATTAGATCTTGATATTTTTGATTAAGAACCTTGACCAATCTTGGTAGATTAGTAGAATACATCGGATTACGCAAGTAGAGTGGTAGTTGAGAATCACCAGTTAAAAAAATGTGATACTTACCAACCAAAGAGTTTAGCAATTCATCTTTAGACTTTTTTACAAAAGGAACTCTATCAATTCTGTAACCAAAACTCCAAAAGATTGTTTTTATAAATTTTTTTAATGCTTTTTTATTTAAAAACATATTTATATTTTATACATAATATTACAAGTAACCTCACTTATTATAATAATCAAATAACCAACAATCACAGACATATAATACCTCTATAAATAGATAAAACTACAAGGAAGTTAATTCAAATCAAAAACCAATCGTTCGGAAAAAAATCAGAATTAGAGATGTCCTTATCAACATGATATACCTTTGGAGCAAAAATAATTTTATCTTTGTATGGTGACAACCAAGCACCCCACCAACTAAAGGTGCTATTACCAATAATGTGATAATGACAATTTGTCATCAAACGTAAATCCTCATAATTCTTTTGATCACTGTTGTGCGATATATAAACTGTTTTGTAGTTAATTTTAAGATTATTCTTTGCCCACTCAGGATCATCGGAAAAAACATAAAAAACAGGGTTGTACACTTTTTTACTTAATTCTTTTATTGCCTTATGATAATAATCTAAAGACAATACACCATGTTTTTTTGCAGAGGCATTAGCATTATCACCATGTCTAATATGAATACTGACAGATTCTGTATTACTCATCTGGTCAATAATTACTTTATTAAAGTCGCTAGGTTCATCTTTTACAGTCAAGTCATGTCTAATAACTTCTTCAATACCTAAAAAATATTTTTCTGATTGCCAATATCCTTCTAGATAAATATCACCAACAATATTGATATTTAATAAATTCTTATCAAATTTAAAATAATTTGTTATCGGTTCCAATATATATCTTCTTTTAAAATAATTACCATGGTAGAATGTAAATATTTTACGAATGATTTTATTAATCAGATTATTTTTAAAGTACGAATCAAATTGCATCAAATCAATATCATTTGCAATCTCGGATTTGATATTAAAGTTATTCAAACCATATTCTCTAATGCCCCTCATTGGATCAGCTACGTTACCAGAATAACCCCTTATATCGAGTTTTAAAACCTGGTTGTTTTTGATAGCCAAATATCGTCCAATAGCATACTGGAACATCTGATTACCTAAACCTCCCGTTAACTTGACAACTAACATAGTGGATTATTATTTTTTAGTATTGGTTACCTGTTCATTAATCCAATTAAATGTTTTTTCCATGCCCTCTTTCAAAGGTAGGCTTGGTGCCCACTTTAGAACATCCATAATTAAATCATTATCAGATTTGCGACCACGAACTCCCAGAGGACCATCAATGTGTTTTATAGTTAACTCTTTTCCAGCAATAGACATTACCATACGAGCTAAATCATTTATAGAAATAATTTCTTCTGAACCAATGTTAATTGGTCCAGCAAATTCTGAGTCCATAAATCTCCTCACAGCTTCTAAACATTCATCAATATATAAAAACGACCTAGTTTGTTCACCATCTCCCCAAATCTCGATTTCTTCACCATCTTGTTTTTCTGCAACCTTCCGACAAATAGCAGCAGGAGATTTTTCTTTACCATTGTTCCAAGCTCCCTCTGGACCAAAGATATTATGAAAACGAGCTATCCTAACTTCCAAGCCATAATTTCTTTTATATGATAGATACATTCTTTCGCTAAATAACTTTTCCCAACCATATTCACTATCCGGCGCAGCTGGATAAGCAGAAGATTCTGAACACTTGGGATTGTTTGGATCAGTTTGATTATACTCAGGATAAATACAAGCTGATGATGAATAAAATATTTTTTTTACTGAAACTTTACTACTTTGATACACGACATTTAAATTACACATAGCTGAATTATGCATTACATCAGCATCATGTAATCCTGAAAAGATATATCCAGCCCCACCCATATCTGCAGCCAATTGATAAACTTCATCAAAAGGCATGTCTATAACTTTTGACACTAACAATGGATCACGCAAATCACCAATTATGAATTCATCAGCCTCTGTAGAAGAATATTCTGGATATTTTAAATCCACACCCCTAACCCAGAAACCTTCTTTTTTTAATTTCTTTACCAAATGACTACCAATGAAACCACCTGCCCCACACACTAATGCGGTTTTATTTCCTTTTTCCATATTTTTTTCTAATTAATTTTATTAAATTATTAAAAATGTTAATTATAAAATGCAATAAATTCACCGTATTCTCCTGCCTATTCCAAAATATTTTGACCGGTTTGAATTGTCTTGATAGTGTCTTAGAATTATTCTTATTTATTGACAAACCACAAGACAATGTATGTAACGATCCTTTTTTCGCGTATAGGTTATATGAATCGTAGAGATAGGTAAAACTAGGGTAATCATTACTACAAGCTAAATATGTACTACCATTCACTGCTGATACCAGGTATGATATTGCTGATCTATCAAATACGTCTTCTAATTTTGGCTCTTGTATATTCAAATCCACGAAATATTTTTGGTGAACAAATATACAATTAGTATGTGTCGCCGCTACCAATTTATAACCTTTTTTGTTTGCTAATTTTACCAATGATTTTGCTGACGCCCCATAATTTTCCTCTTCGTTGGGAGCTTGTACTGCTTCAAATTCGGGTGGAATAGTAGGGTTGTGTTCTATAATAACAACTCGTGGATCATATTTTTTCAAACTTTCAAAAATATGATAATCATTAGAATCAATATCAATAGAGAGTAAATCTAAATCTTTGTCGATATTGTTATTCTCTAAGATACTATCCAAACAATTTTCACCATCTATTGAAACAAATTTTTTAAGTACCTTAAAATTATCCGATTCTTTTTTTAACTCTTCCCATTTATTAAAATTTTTTTCGTTTGGTTCCATTAATAAACCATGCCAACCCAAATCTTTAATAAGATACCAAATATTGCTTAGCTCCTTACCATTACCAGCCCCAAACTCCACACATATCTTATTTTTGGTTCCAATTCGCTTAAAAATCTCTTCTAAAATACCATCTTCCCCCCATTGAGAATTTATAATTTTCTTGTATTTATTTAATCCTATATCCATATGTTTTATTTTTTACCAAATAAATAATGACCTTGCCAATGGTTTATCCTATCAATCCACTGGATATTTTTATTATTAGCTGAAAAATCTACAAAATATTTAACATTATTAATTTCATCAAATTCTTCCTGATACCCAAATAGGTAATAATTATATTGTCCTGCTTTATCAAAAAATATTTTTCTTAATTCCAAAGGAGTTTCTGATATGGACCAAGTAGCTATAAATAGGTTCTGCTTTCTGGTTATATTTTTAAGAATATTTTCAAAATCATCCAGATTATCAATTAAGATATTCTGATCTGTTTCATTATCTGAAAACTTATTGAAAGTTGTTTTAAAACCAATATTTTGTAAATAAAAATTCTGCAACAAAGAAAACGCTGATAAATCATAAATAACATAGTTACCCTTAAACCCCAAATTCCTGATAAGCTTTAACATATTACCATAACCACCACCAAATTCAACAATCAAATCTAATTCTTCAAAATTTATTCCTGTTTCTTTTTTTAAATTATATAAATGCCAGGCATGGACCAATGATGTGCCACTACTATTACTCAATATAGGATGCGCAGGATGATTTCCTAGAGGGTGATCAATTACGGCCTGTTTGAAACTTTTTTCCCAATAACTAGAACTCGCCATTTCTTCTAGTGCATTAGGAGGACAATCCGCCATTGTCATAGTTAATTTAATAACTTCCCAATGCAAGAAATTTCTTGGATCAAAATATTTTGAATATAGTTTCATTTTTGTAATAAAATCAGCCCAAGAGTTCCCAGCAGAAGCAGAATGTTGTAATACTTTCATTTTTCGACGAAATTCCTCAATCAACTCTTTCTCTCGACTTGTGGGAGGTGATAATTTTTTATCTCCAATTTCAAGATCCCAATAATCCAATAGAAAAAACTTTAAATTCAAAATTATTTGTTTTAGCTGCCTCATAAAAAATTAGACAAATTTATTTAATAATTAAAATATCATTCTTAATTTCTATGTTGAAATTAGGATTTTTTTGCTTTATGAAATCTTTTAACTCTTCTATTTTTGGGTAATCATTTGTACCATCAAAACACCTGGCGTCATCTATCAATATAATATGATTTTTTATATTATGTTCAAAAATAGCATTTAATTCACTCATAATAGGTGTTTCCAAAGAACCTCTGCCAGTATTCTCACCAGAATAATGACCATCAAGCCAAAATAGTGCTGGTTCATTTATTTGTTGCATTAATTTTGTCAAAACAACACCACTATCACCGTGTAAAATCTCAACATTTTTATCATTAAAAAATTTATTCTTTGCATTATTGAATAATCTATCATCAATTTCAATAGAATAAACTTTGGTAAAATATTTTTTTAAGGCATCAACTGTTCCACCACCTGCCGTACCAGTCTCAACAAATATTCTTATATTATGTTTAATCCCAATTTTTTTCAAAGTTCTTTGCTTTATCAAACCGGGAGTACTCACACTCTTACCGCTTAAATACCATCTGACAACCTTTTCCATCTCACGCATCTTCCCTCTTGTATTTCCACTTATAAATTTTTTTAAAATTTTTTTAATCATATTAATTTTATTTTTTTAAGAACTAATTTAAAATATTTATTTAATAGATCGATATCTTCTTTTTCAAAGAAACCAAATATACCATACAAAAAAATAAATAACAATACAGACAGTGGGCCAGCAATGACAACTGACTGTAAATTATTTACAAATGGTAATATCAAGTATACAACAATTATACTAAAAAAAGATAAGACTATAAATAACTTAAAGTATAACTTTAAATAAAATTTCCAACGACCAGTTAGATTTAAATATTTTTTCTCAGTATAATAAAACATGTATATTACAGGTAAAACCGAAATAAGATACGCATAAGCAGCACCTTCTATGCCCCAAAAAGGCAAAAATACTACTAATAAAATAACGTTTATTATAGTCATAATAACAGAAGTTTTTAACAAAAAACCTGTTTTACTTAAACCCATTAAAAAACTATTCAACACACCAGCTAAAGATAGAAAATAATATGTGACTGACAAAATTATTAAAATTCCAGTTGACTTCTCTGCAAAATCAGCATTCAGCCAGTACAACAAAATTTTATTTGCAAACAAAATGATTGAAATTGAAATAGCAAAAGTAATAACTGTAATTAAATTAAACACCCTACAATAAATATTTTTTATCTTATCTATATTTTTTATACTATTCAAACTACTTATCATCGGAAACATGACAGCTGAAACATTATTTATTAAATTTGGAGTCTTTGTATTTATATTACCAGGTACACTATAATATGACAACGCAGTTGGTCCAAGATAAATTGGTATTAACAACCTATCAAGGTATGTCAAAGCAGAATTAGCAGCGTTACTTATATAAGTAGCTAAACTAAATTTAAACACAGTGGTAATCTCATTTTTATGCCATTTGTAATTAAGTTTTGCTTCTGGCAGTAATCGCTGCGAAAAAAATCTATACTCAAAAAAAAGCAAAACAGCAAAAAACAATTGGGAAATAAAAATAGCCCTTAATCCAAAATGGAAAAGTACTAAAATTAGAATAGATATATTTGAAAGAAATAAATTAATCAAACCTATTTTAGTACTTATATCAAATCTTTGCAAAGCAACAGGAACAATTGTATAAGTTGTACTAAGAGTACTAATAAAAAATGTTAATCCTGAAATAAAAAATAACCAAATATAATAATGTCCAGCATCATTCATACTTAAAAAAAAATACGTTGCAAAAAAACCCATTACAACATAAATAATTAAGCCAAAAAATCCTAAAAGAAATAAAATTATATTAAACGTGGAAATCAATTTTTTTATTCTTTCGTGATCATTTTTTTCTTTGTATTCAGCAATATATTTAATTAGTGTATGCCCTAGTCCAAAATCGAACAAACCCATTAAACTACTAACTGCCAACACATACATATAAACACCATAATTTTTTGTTCCTAAGTTGGTAATTATCTTTGGAGTAATAACCAGCAAAAAAAACATGGGTAAGAAAAAACCAATCATGTTATAAGAAATATTTTTTAATGTTTTATTAGTCAAAGAATTGTCTAACATATTATGTTGCATCATTATACTATTTTAGCTGAATAGTTTTTAATAAACTCTTTCAACTCTTCTGGCGTCCCTAAAACATGATTTTTATCCACTAAAATAGTCTTAATTTTTTTTCCAGATTTTAATAACTCGTTGTAACAAGGTGCAACGTAAAATTCACCTTTACTCATTTGTATATTTGTTATCATTGTTTCCACTGCCGAAACAAAATCAGCTCCTCTTTTAAAATAGTACATACCACTAGTGGCTAAATTTGAAATTACTTTCTTTTCAGCAGTTTCAGACACATAGCCATATTCATCATTTTTGGCAAAACTATATTTTGGATCAGTAGATTGGAAGCACGATAAAATTCCATCAGGATTTTCATTAGTCACCATCTCCCAAATTTTTGATGTAGAATAAGTGTCACAATTATAAATAAAAAGCTTATTATAATTATTTATATAATTTTTAGCTGCTAAACAAGTTTCAGCTTGTCCACGAGTGATCTGATCTATTTTTATTACTTTAGAATTTTTTCCAAATATTTTTTTTAATTCATTTTCCAAACCAAACTCCTTATCATGTTGAGCTAAAATAATAAAAAACAAATTATATTTGCTTATCTTATCCAAAAAATCAAAAGATTTCATTGCCCAACTAATCATAGGCTGTCCAAAAACATCAATTAATGGTTTTGGTTTATTAAAACCAGTATTTAAAAAACGCAACCCAGCTCCAGCCATAGGAATAATAATGTTAACAATGTCTTCATTTAATTCTTCGGTAGATATATTATCCCAACCAGTAAACTTATAAGCCAAATCGTCAATATATAAATCAGCATATGGCTTACCAAAATATATTTCGTCATACATGATATTATTTTTTTTTAACCAGTCAAGTGTTTTTTGACCTATTTTTGCCAAAACTTGTCCTTGATTTCCTCCACATGTTTTCATATGACGTGCGGTTTGTAAAATAATATAATGTCCAGAATTTTTTAACTGATTAATCTTTTCTACTACCCCAACATTAACTCTTAAATCAGTATAATCCTGACCATTTTTTTTAAGTTCTGCAATCACACCGTCCAAATCAATAACTATTCTCATATATTTATACTATTTAATAACTTAATACCCACAAGAAACATGGCTTTCTGTCTTATTTTATTATCACTATGTAGAGGTATCATCGATAAAAATAAAAGTGCCTCAATTAATTTAATCTCTTTAAGATCATAACCGTATTTTTTTAAAGAAATATCAAAATATTTTTTAACATTACCATGTAGCGGTTCAGTAAAAATTTTTAATTCAAAATTTTCACCTTTCTCTTCTAAAACAAAAAGATCACTTACAATAAAATCATAATAAGAAGAAAAACTGTGTCTAAGTTTTGCAATATCATACTTAATATCTCCAAAAAGAGAGGAACTACCAAAGCTTCCGCGTGGATCAATAAATTTAAAAATTTTATTAGTCGGATCAAATAAAATATTACTCAAACATAAATCACCGTGTAAAAATCCCATTTCTTTTTTACGACAAAAAATTGGCACAATATCTTTTATTTTATCAACATAGTATGGCCAACCATTTAAACACTGACTATTTATTGTAATATTTTTTCTGTTTAATAAGTTTCGCCAATAAATATTTTTACTTAGTTCAGTTAAACGTTGTTTAGTTTTTTCTAAATACATCTGGTAATAATATTTTTTTGAAACTTTAGAATAATGTTTTTTGAATAAATTAGTAATTAAAAAAATTCTATCAATTATCAGATACCAAATTTTTTTATCAAAATTATTATAAACATAATAATCTGCCAAAGACTGATAACCGTAATATTCTAAAGAATAAGAAACTTTATCAAGACCAATTTCGCTATTAATTAAGCGCGGTGAGAAAATCTGTAAATCCTGAGGAATATTTTTGTACCAATTTATTTCATCAATTAATTTATCTTTTTTTTTACTAATTTTAGTTATATAACCATACAAATCATTATATTTAAGAGAGTTAAAACTTCGTAATTTCAAAAAATCTATTTTAGCTCTGTAATAATTTTCAATATTACCACAATCGTACCACTTACCATTTTTTATCAGTCTATATGATCCATCATATTTTTTTAAAATATTAAATAATTCAATTTTTTTCTTGGAAATAGATAATTCCCGACAAGTATTTATAATTTTTTTGCCGTCCTTAAAAAAATACAAACCCACCAATACTTTGCCACCACCTAAATAATCTTTAGGTTTATTGTAATAAATAAAAGACTCTCCCCTTTTTTCAATAAAACACCACTTATTACTAACTTCGTATTTATCAGAAACTACTACAAAATCATTTGTAAAATTTAAACTACCTCTGTATATGGTATCACCAAGATACACTAGAATACTTTTATTTTCATCCACCTGCGAAACGCCAAGATAAATTGAATATCCAATTCCTTTAAAAACTTCATGATTATAAATAATATTAAAATTACATTTTGTAGAAAATTTTTGCTTCAAATATTTTTCAGTATGACGGTCATTACTATTTAAGACAACCACCATCTGAGTAATACCACGCCCTAGCAAATCATCAAAAATATAACCAATCACTGGCTTACCATTTATAGGAAGCATTGTGTCTGGAGTATCAGTACCAATCTGAATCTTATTAGTCGGCTTACCCGAAGCTGGTATAACCGCAACTACATTTTTTTTTATACCATTTGACATAAAAAAACAAATAACTAAAATAACCTATTGGATATATTTATGAGCTAAACGAATTAAATAATCATAATTATCTTGATACCACTTAACTGTTTTCTCCAAACCTTCTTCAAAAGATACCTTTGATTTAAAACCAAGGTTATTTATCTTAGTAGAATCCAAATATTGATCTGGAATCTCAATAAAATTTAAAGCTTTTTCCCTTTCTACTGAATCAATATTTTCAATTCTATTTTGCAATAATCCAATTACCTCAACGACACTCTTAACGTTATCTAATTTTTTCTCATTATTATGGTCAAGCTTAGCACAGGTACCAACATTAAATGAGGCCCAACCATATGTTTCTTTACCATTTTTTGGCATATTACAATTATTTTTACCATAATAATCACCTACTTTTTCCATAAGTAATAAGTATGCATCAACTACATCACTAACATAAATATATTCACGCAACACAGAACTATTACCAGCATTAATAATTGGTGATTTTTTTGACAAAAGACACATAATAGTTTTTGGAATTAAGCGAGAAAAGTTTAGATCTCCTACTCCATAAATATTGCAAGCTCTAGCCACCAAAACTGGCACTTTATACTGATACGAATACGTTTGAGCTAACATATCAGAACATACTTTTGATGAACTATACACATCCAAACCACGTAAAGCATAATTTTCTTTATATGGCAAAGGCTCTGAAGTATCATTCAAATGGTCACCATATGATTTATCAGTAGAAACTGATAAAACACGAGATATTTTATTAATTCTAGCTACTTCTAAAATATTAAGTGTTCCTATAATATTATTCTCAATAGTAGAATATGGTGAATTTGCAGCATCAGACACTATAACAGAGGCTGCCAGATGAAAAATCGTATCAACTTGATGACGATCACAAATTCTTCTTAATGCGCTTAAATCCAATAAATTTGTTTGTTCAATATATATTGCTGACTTTACTTCATCACTAGCACCAACTAAATCAATAGTTAAAATTGGACGATGATGGCGCATAATTAAAACCACCACAGCACCTTCTTGCGACAATTTAATTGCTAAATTAGAAGCAACAAAACCATCGCCACCAGTGATTAATACCCTTTTTCCATGCCAAAAGTTATTATTATTCATAAAATTTATGATATATTGAAAATTTTTATTTGATTATATTTTACCAACTTTTAGTTTTTTTAATAGTCTCTATTTTTACTTTTTGATAAAGATCAGTTGCTTTTACATCAATTTCCGGAGACAACATTTTGAGTAGTTCATGACCCAAAAAACGGTATTGTTTACCAATCTTATTAGCTCTAATAAGACCTTTTTTGAGTAGACGCTTCATGGTACTTGCACTCACTTTAAGCAGATCTTGAGCTTCAACAGTTGTATATACTTCGTTAGGTTTGATTTCAGACATAATGTTCTAGATGTTGTAAATGTTGTAGTTGTTGTAGTTGTTGTAGTTGTTGTAGTTGTTGTAGTTGTTGTAGTTGAAAAATTAATTATAACAAACGTAGTGATTCAACAACTAAAACAATTTTAACATATAGTATCACTAGGTGTCAATAGAGTTCAAATACCACTCATATATCTGCTTTACCCCCTCTTTCAGACCAATTTCATCTTTCCAACCTAAATTATTTATTTTTGATACATCCAAAAGTTTTTGCATCGTTCCATCTGGCTTACTACTGTCAAAGACAATTTTACCTTCAAAACCAACCACACTCCTGATCATTTCTGCTAATTCTAAAATAGTCAAATCAATCCCAGTACCAATATTAAAAAATATTTCTCCGTTTTCATTTTCTTCTTTACTAGGATCAAAATTTTGTAAGACAAAAAGACAAGCTTTCGCCATATCATCCACGTGTAAAAATTCTCTTCTAGGTCTGCCTGTTCCCCAGACTTCTACTTCTAACAAATTATTTACTTTTGCTTCATGAAATTTACGAAGTAAAGCCGGTAAAACATGAGAATTCTCCAAATCAAAATTATCATTTGGCCCATAAAGATTAGTCGGCATGACGGCTATAAAATTAGTCCCATACTGTCTATTATAACTTTGACACATCTTTATACCAACAATTTTAGCAATAGCATAGGCTTCATTAGTTGGCTCAAGTAATCCTGTCAACAAATATTCTTCTTTTATTGGTTGCGGACAATCTTTTGGATAGATGCAAGACGAACCCAAAAACAATAATTTCTTTACTCCAGACAAATAAGCATTATGAATAACATTACTTTGAATTTGCAAATTTTGATACAAAAAATCTGCCGGGTAAATATTATTAGCCAGAATTCCCCCAACTTTAGCAGCCGCCAAAATAACATATTCTGGTTTTTCTGATACAAAAAAATCTGCCACAGCTTTGGCGTCTAATAGATCCAACTCCTGATGTGTACGTGTCAACAGATTTGTATAACCTTGTTTCTTGAGTAAACGAAATATCGCTGATCCAACCATACCATTATGACCGGCGATGTATATTTTTGAAGAATAGTCCATAAAGAATTTTGAATTTTGAATTTTGAATTTTAAAACAATTTCAAATTTATAAATGAACTAATTTTTAAACTATATTAAAAATTGAGTCATTAAAAATTGTTTTAAAATTCAAAATTTAAAATTCCTAAATTATTTTCATCTTACCTCTATCCTTGTCTATAACAAAATAAAACAAATATCAACAAACACCAAAAAACTATTCTTCCTCACACATTATCTTCACCAACTCTTTGAATCTTGTCTTTGGTTCCCAACCTAATTTTTCTTTGGCTTTGGTAGCATCTCCCAATAATATATCCACTTCAGCTGGACGAAAATATTTTTCATCTATCTCAATCAAAGTTTTACCAGTCTTCTTATCTATACCTTTTTCTTTTAGTCCATTACCTTGCCATTCTATATCAAAACCAAAGTACGGGGCAGCCTCTTCCACAAACTCGCGAACACTGTGAGTTTCACCTGTGGCTACCACATAATCATCTGGTTCTGGTTGCTGAAGCATAAGCCACATAGCTTCCACATAATCTTTGGCATAGCCCCAATCGCGTTTGGCTTCTAGATTTCCCAAATATAATTTCTCTTGTTTTCCTTCTTTGATATTTTTGAAAGCATCAACAATTTTCTTGGTCACAAAAGTACCACCACGACGAGGAGATTCGTGATTGAAAAGTATGCCGTTACACACAAACATATTATAACTCTCACGATAATTGACTGAGATGTTATGGGCATAGACTTTGGCACAGCCATAAGGACTACGTGGATAAAAAGGTGTAGTTTCTTTTTGGGGAGTTTCCAATACCTTACCAAACATTTCTGAGCTACCAGCTTGATAAAACTTCACTTTCATCCCCTTGTCACGAATAGCATCTAACAAACGCAGTGTTCCTAGCCCATCAGCATCAGCCGTATATTCAGGCAAATCAAAACTAACACGCACATGACTCTGAGCACCAAGATTGTAAATTTCATCAGGCACTACTTCATCCAAAATACGACTAATATTACTGCTATCTGTCAAATCTCCGTAATGTAAAAATAACTTCACATCCTTACCATGTCGATCACGATATAAGTGATCAATTCTTTCAGTATTGAAACTACTAGAACGTCTCATAATACCGTGTACTTCATATCCTTTGTCCAACAAAAATTCAGCCAAATATGAGCCGTCTTGGCCAGTGATGCCTGTAATCAATGCTTTTTTATTCATAAAAAAATCACTTAGTGTTAATATACATAATAAATATACCCATAATAAATTGTTTCATTGTGTCACTGACCCATTGTGACTTTACTAAGATGTTAAAATTTTAATTTTAAGTTAGTATAATTTATCAGTGAATAAATCTCTGGTTTAATTTTTTGTAAATTTTCAAAAATAAAATTATAATCTTCTTTTGTTATCAAATCTCTTTTCATAGATTTTTGATTCCAGTCCAAACATTCGTAAAGTGAACCCATGGAGTATCTATAAAATTTTACCTTATCTTTTTTATTATATCTACCAAATCCTTCTGCTATATTTGATGATATTGAATCAATTGCCCGAGCAAATTGTGAACCAAGACTATTCTTTTCAAAGTAATTCCACTGTATAACAATATTCCAAACATAATTACTAAGATTATAGGACAAGAAATAACAGTCAATATCTTTTAAACTCAAAAACTTCTTTATCATAAAAAATAATGTAAAAAAAGTCAATGGCACAATGGCACAATGAGACAATGATTCATTTCAAAAAAATAGAGTATACCTATTCACAAAATAAATCTTACTAAAAAGTAATCCCCTTTTCCAACGCCTCCGCCCGCAACGCCTTGGCTTTTTCAATATCTCCCAATCCATTATACAAACTTTCCAATTGTTGCCAACCATTAGGAATATTTGGGTCATTATCAATACTATCTCGCAAAAGCTTGATAGCTTCGTCAGTTTTTTGCAAATTTTGTTTGACACCAGCCAACATATACTGTATCTGTTGTCTTTTTGGTGACAAAAGCAAAGTGCCTTCTAGTGTCTTTTCTGCTTCAAGTAAAAGATTGACATCTTGTTTTGCTACAGCCCCATAAATTTGTATTTGAGCCAATTGTAAACTTACTCTAATATCATTTGGATGTAATTCAATATTTTTGTTCAAATTTCCTACAGCTTGATTATAAAAAGGTTCAAGTATTTGCCATTTATCTTTTTCTTTTACTTTTGGATCCTTTAATATCTGAGAGACAATATCACTAAAGATACGGGCAGTGTCATTCCTAATATCATCAACATGTGGTGAAGGAATAGAGGTAGCATCTTTGTAGTCTTTGGTATAATCCTTTCCAGCATTCAAATCCCTAATAGCCAAAAGAGCTGATTTGTTGGCTCGTGCTGAATTGACATCAGTACTATAGATGAAAAGAAGCATCAACAAAGAAACAAATACCGCCCAAGGCATAGAGACTTCCCTATTACTCTTAGTTGTATTTTCTTGTTTTGATTTCTCAGTAAAACCAGAAACTAGAGCGAGAAAAAAGAAAAAATAAAGATAAGAAGTAGGATTATCAAAAACAGTCGCCACACTAATAAAATGTGCCCAGATAAAAGCTATACCAAAGGCCAAAATATGAATATCCACTTTACCTTCTCTATATCTTTTCAACAAATAAATGGTAGCTAACACAAAAATATTGATATACAAAAGTAAACCAACAATACCCTGTACAGCCAAAGTATTCATAATGACACTATGAGCATTATCAAACCAAGTTTCACCAAAACCATATTCCAAAAATTCCGCACGATAATATTTGTTGAAAGCATAGTAGTAGTTGTTTGGTCCCCAACCAAAAATAGGTTTTTCTGTCCAAGCATCGAGCGCTACTCCCCAAGCCATTACTCTAGTGTCTTTTTGTGAAAAACTAGTATTCAAAAGACGTCCAAAAGCTGGTAAGTTACTCACAAAAGCATCCGATCTGTTCATATACAAAACACCAAGAAGGACAGTACCCACCAAAACAATAATCATTGTAATCTGTTTTAATTTCTTTTGTCCTTTCAGAGTAAAAAAGTATATAGCTAACAAAACAAACAAGCTAACAATCAAGGCTACTAAAGCTCCACGAGTACTACCCAAAAATACACCCCAAAGTCCAAGCAAAGAAGCTAAAATTTCTAGCCAAAACCAACTAGCTTCCACAGACAAAAATTTAATATTCCTGGCTTTTAATTTTTCTTTGACAGCCAATAGTGATCCTACAAAAAATAAAAACAATCCATAGCCACTAAGATAAATAGCGTTACCAAGTGTGGAAGAAACTCTAGTCCCTCCCCTATTCAAAAGTAATTCTGGATTGACATATCTCTGCAACACACCAATAAACATAACTAGAGATCCAGCCAACAAAAATGTACGCATCAGCCACTTCCACTCAGACCAATCACGCACTACAGTTGTAATGATAAAATAATAAACTACATAATGAAATATAGTAAAAAGACCAAGCATTCTCTCATGATTGTCCCAAAAACTCTTGTACCAATCCACACCCACAAAAGTAGAAATAGTAAATGAAATAAAAAATAATAAAACAGCAATATTGACCCACGAAAATCTCGGTCTATATTTCTGGAAATTACTAAAAAGTAATACAAGATAGAGGTCAAGCATCACCAAAACTAGAGACCGAAAATAAATAATCTTGGGTACAATAAAAGGAAAAATATAGGCTGTAGGTAAAACCAAAATAGGTACAAAAAAAGTAATACCAATGACTATTTTTAGAATTTTTTCTAGAGTTTTTTGCATAAAACGAAATTTATTGATTTATTATACTTTATTTTTTTATTTCTTATCCAATAATTCTTATTTCTACAAAGGTCTTAACTAACAGACATAGACAAACGTTAAAAAATAATATTCTAGCCAAATCGTCATCCCGAGCGTAGTCCCGACGAAGTACGGGATGGAGTCGAGGGATCTCCTCTCATTGTCTATCTATTTATTTACTAAATGAAAGGAGATTTCTCGACTACGTTCGTTCGTACCTCATTCACTTCACTCGAAATGACGAATCCTATTTTTCATTTGCCAGACAAGACTATTCTACAATATTCATGATTTTATTTCTACCTGCCGGCAGGTAGGAGTGTTAAAATTAATGTTATACGTTCCAGCCTGTTATATATTGCCTGAATTTTCTTACTTTGGCAACATCATCAAAATTAAATAAAAAAGGTTCTACGTCTTTTGCCAAATCATCAAAATTCAAAATTGAACATCTTTCTATAATTAAAACCTTTAGTTTCTCCAAAGAATCAATACCTAATTCTTTTTTCAAATATTCTAAATTTGGCTTAGTTATCCCATCCAAAAATACAAAATCAAAAAAATCTCTTCCTTTGGCTCTTTTTCTACCCAAAAGTGCCATAGTTTTTTGGGCCATCAAAATATCTATAGGGTTTACTTGTATTTCTTCAGTAATACCATAACGATTAAAAAATTTTCTTTCTGGCTTAAAAATAAAATCTTGCTTTGTAGTGTCAATTTTTACTAATATTTTTTCATCAACATGAGTAGACAAATTATTTTGATACAACAAATTTGAAAAACGTAAATAACAATGATAAGCACCTTTGAACTTAACAAGAGAATCTATTACAAAACCACGCAAAACTAAATCCTTGACTAATTCTTTTATTATTTCGTCAAATTCTTGTTCTGATAAACCAAAATTATCAAAATCCAAATCTTCCGAAAATCTAGGTAAATTATAAAAAAAACGAAGACTGGTACCACCAATAAAGCTTATTTTATCTGATCCTTTATATTTGACTAACAACTGCAATATCAAAGTCTGCAAATATTCAACCATAGCCTGTTTTTCACTACTTTCTTTCAAGCCTTGTTGTTTGGCAAAAAATAAAATTTGTTCCAAGCTCAACATAAATTATTGATTAAAAATATATTTTTTAAAAGATTCCAATCTTCTTACTAAACTTTGATTATTATACAATTTAGCAATGTCAAACAATCCAACCCAATCCAATTTCTCTTTCATCATTTCTTCATGAAAACGTGCTTCAAAAAAATCTTCATTATTATTAAATTTTTTTGGATACAAATAAAACAGATCAACCAAAGCTTTTTCTGCTGTGGCCAGAAAAAAATTATTATTATTTACAAAACCATTGAACACACTAGGTTTCACATGATAATAAATAAAAATATTATTTTCTACTTGTATTCTAGCCGTATTCCTTGTAGTTACAGAAGTTATTTGAAAAGGTATATCAACAGTATAGTTGTACAAATACAAAGCATACTCAAGAGATATGTACGAAGGTTGTCGTAAATAATTAGCTATAATTTCATTAGAAATCTTAGCTTTGCTAAATATATAAAAACCACCCTTTAATTTTTTGAGATAGCCTTTTTTAGTCCACAAATTCAATTGGTAGGGATAAACCTTAAAACCAGCATTTTCAATATCACGAAGTGAAAATACAGGTTTTTGCTTAATTAAGCCATTTTCTAATTCAATATATATCATATCTTTATTATTTTTAATAACAAATTGAGATACAAACCTATTATACACCCATTTCAAACAAATGTTAATAACTTGACTGTGTATAAATTGTACTATGTTTTTGTTTCTTTTAATACACAAAAATGATAAGTAACAGAAATGCTCAAATATTATTTCTATCTCTATTCCATAACACTGGGTTCATACGGACATATTTATATATTTGGTCATATTCTTTTTCATTTTTTATGATATGGTCATGAAATGATCTTTGCCAGGCAAATCGTAGCAAACATTGTTGGTGGATTATTTTTGACGAGGTTGTTTTGAATGCACCGATTATATTTGATAATGATAAAATTTTTGTTGGTTTGATATTTATTTCAATATCAAGTTTGTTTGCAACATCCGTAGGGACAGGTCTAGACCTGTCCCTACCGTGTTTGACTAACCATTCTTTGTCACCAATCAATGACCTATCAATCTCAATAATCCCATGTACATGATTGGGCATGACGATAAAACCGTGATTTATTATGTATGGATATTGTACAAATAACCATTCCCATTGTCTGTATACAACTGAACCAATTCTGTTTACACACATGAAATCGTGATAGACACCACCAAACAGATGCTCGCGATTTCTGGTACAAATCGTAACAAAATACAATCCATTTGTTTGGTAATCAAAATTTATCAGACGGTTGTGCTTGCGTTGTTTTTTGTCAAGCATTTTATTGTATAAAATATATACAATTATCTCTTAATTTCGGTATTATTTCAAATTTATACAATGATTATTTTTGCAATGTCCGTAGGGACAGGTCGCGACCTGTCCCTACCATTGCATTATAACCAATCTTTTGTAAAATAAAAAAACCATTACTAACAAATGGTTTCATAACAAAATCAATAAAATACCAAAATTACTGTAGCTGTTCCAAAATTTTGTATAATTCTCTAGCTAATTTTGGTAATTCTATTTTGGCAACAATCCAAGCTTCATTCAATTCTACATTGAAATATTCATGTATCAAAATATCTCTCATACCAGCAATCTTCCTCCATTCTATTTTGGGATATTTGTCTCTAAGACTTTTTGGAATATTTTTTACAGCTTCACCTATTATTTCTATTCTTCTGACAATAGCATCTTGTTTTTGAGTAGATTTCAAAAATTCAGTTTTTTTCAAATCTTTTAGATATTCTTCTACTTTAGCTATACTATCCAAAATATGTTCAATATAAATAAGAGGATTTTTTTTAGTCATACAATTTTATCAAATCTTTTTTTACATAAGGTCTAATGCGAAAATGAAGTCCACGTTTGGTGACTATATCACATTTTTTTTTCAGATTGTCTTCCAAATCAAGTTTCAATGCCACAATATCCAACAAACTTTTGGTATTTTTGTTGTTGAATTCTATCAAAAAATCTATATCACTTTTCTTGGTGGCTTCACCTCTAGCATATGAACCAAAAAGACCAGCACTTTTTACTTCATGTTGTTTTAGTATCTTTATTATTTTTTGCAAATCTTTTTTAGATAGTTTCATATGTTTTTATTATATCACAAAAAGTGTATAAGTCAATCAAAAATGCCTATATTTTCTACCACATCCGTAGGGACAGGTCTATTTGTCCACCCATGGTGGATCCCTACCATTGCAGACTAACCAATTTTTTTTCAAACAAAAAACCCACCAAAATGGTGGATAAAAAACACAAAATAAAATTTATTCAAAAGAAATATACAAAGAAGAACCTAAGGCTCTAGCAGTCTTCTTTAACAAAGTCACACTAGGGTTATAAGTACCAGATTCTAATCTAGCTACAGCAGGTTGCTTGGTACCTATTTTTTTGGCCAAATCTGCCTGAGACATTCCTTTTTCAATCCTCTTGGCAATAATCATCTGAGATAACCTAAATTCAGGTTCAAGATCATCATAAACTTTTTTGATTTCTTTGTCTTTCAAAAGACTTTTTTTGAGTGTTTGATATGATTTCATATGTATATATAATAACATATACGTTATATAATGTCAAGTTCTTTTTCCTTTTTTATAATATGGTCATGAAATGATCGTTGCCAATTGAATTAGGGAAAGTTTTGTTGATGAATCATTTTTGA
>MNVC01000026.1 GCA_001871435.1 Candidatus Magasanikbacteria bacterium CG1_02_32_51 | reverse complement strand
ATCAATGCCAATTGATTGCACCATACAATTATTTCTTAGATGAATTAAATGGCAACCACCAATTTGAAAGACATTCTCGTTTGATATTGAAGCGTTTCCTTTCTGGGAAAGCCTAACCAGTTTATTGGTCTTTGTTTAAAAAAGTGATGGCCAAAGCTATACATCATTTACTTTCTTAGGGGGTTTATTTCCCAAGGGGTGATGATGAATGTACAGCTTTTGCCAGGTATTATATCATTGATTGCAGTATAACTGACTTTCCATAATAATTTATTTTATTTGCCATTTTTGTGGTAATTTTCCACCTGATAATTTATAAATATGATTCAAAATTTTTGGCACAATTAACAGTTTATCTTGCATATTACCCGTGTTGTAGAATTCCTTCATGTAGACACCTAATTTTTTATCCATATCTGAAATAGCATATGCCATTTCTTTTGGTTGTTTTAAATACTCGCCTTTAATTTTTATAAACATTTCGATGATATTTTTCATTAAAAGATGACTATTTAGGTCAAACGCCATGCAATCATTATTTTTAAAATCCCTTTGCATTTCACCCCAAAAATCATCAATAGAGTATTTGTGCATCAAAATTTCTTCTTTTGTATATTTTGTTTTTAGTGTTAGATTTTTTTGTGCAATATTTTGAATTTTTTCTATAATATTACTGCGTTTGAATAAAATTTTTCCATACACCAACATATGGGATGTATTTCTTTTGATATTGTATTTATCTTCATTTAAATACGCCATTGTTTCAGTTGAAGTTTCCAATATAATATCTATTCGGATATTATTTTTCGAAAAGTTTAATCGTGAATACTTTTCTTTATTTTGCAAGATAATATATATATATCAATATCGGAATATTCATCAGACATATCTCTTGCAACAGAGCCAAACACAAAAATGCCTAACACGTTTTTATTTCGTGCATATTTTAAAACAATATCGTCTATTATTTTTTGAGTAGTAATATTCATATTAAAAAAATTGGGGCTGAGGGGATTATATCATTTTTTCCCCCCCCAGCCCTGTGAAGACTGTACAGGATGTATTTTTTTGCTAAGTCTTGCTTTTTTTGAAAAATTCATTATAATAACCACGAATCTTAATACAAATTTATACTAACAAAAAACTTTACAGACTTTACAAACTTTACAAACTTTACAAACTTTCTACTTTATGAATTCTTACCAATACCATATCATCACCTTTGGCTGTCAGATGAACAAAAATGATTCAGAACGTATTGAATCTATTTTTCAGTCCATGAATATGATTTCTACTGACAAACCAGAAGACGCTGATGTAATACTCATGAATAGCTGTTCTATACGTGAATCTGCTGAAGATCGTATTTATAGTTTTAGTCACAAATTTGCTAAATTGAAAGAAAAAAAACCAAATCTAATAGTTGCTGTGACAGGTTGTATGCCAGGACGTGATAAGGACGGTAAACTACGCAAAAGATTGAAAGCTGTTGATCTGTTTTTCCCAACCAAAGATGTTATCATGCTCCCAAGGTGGCTTAGTGAACTAAACCCAGAACTAAGACCTATTGACCTTGAAGAAGACTACTTAAGTGTCAAACCATACACCAAAACAAAATTTCAGGCTTTTGTAACCTTGCAGACTGGTTGTAATCAATTCTGTACTTATTGCGTAGTACCTTATGCTCGTGGCATGGAGATCAATAGACCTCTCAAAAATATTTTAGCTGAGGTAAAAAATTTAGTTGATAATGGCTGTCTAGAAATTACTTTACTTGGCCAAATCGTCAATCATTGGCTAGCTAAAAAAGATGACAAATTTAGTAAAGAAAATCCATACAAACAAAATGACTTTGCCAAACTTCTTTGGGAACTAAATCAAATTGAAAGATTAGAAAGAATCCACTGGACAGCTCCACATCCAATCTATATGGATGAGGAAGTAATTGATGCTCTTACTCTACCAAAACAACTCAACTTCATCCATTTACCTGTCCAATCTGGCAATAACAAAATATTAAAAAAAATGAATCGCAAACATACTCATGAATTATATTTGGAAAAAATAAAAAAAATCCGTGAGAAAAAACCAGACATAGCCATAGGTACAGATATTATTGTTGGCTTTTGTGATGAAACAGAGGAAGACTTTACTGACACAATATCACTTTATCAAGAATGTGATTTTGATATTTCCTATACAGCAAAATATTCCAATCGTTCTGGCACACTTGCTGACAAACTTTTTATTGACAATGTTACTCAAGATGAAAAGAAAAGGCGTTGGTTTCTACTCCAACAATTGATGGAGGATATAGTATTACGCAAAAATCAAACATATCTAAATAAAAATGTTTCAGTATTGGTAGATACTTTCAAAAATGGTATGTGCGGTGGCAACTCTCGTGAAATGAAAAGAATCAATTTTCCAGGGCAACCTGATTTAGTCGGAAAAATAGTCAATGTAGCCATTATTGAAGCTGGACACTGGATTTTGTGGGGTAAAATGGTATAATGAACATAGTGCTTAATCTCTTAGAAACAACTGTGACCAACCAACACAATGAAAACAAGCAACTACCAAAGTTGATAGTAATTTTAGGTCAAACAGCCAGTGGTAAGACTGACTGGAGTTTGCATTTAGCAAAAAAATTCAATGGCGAAATAATCTCTGCTGACTCACGTCAAATATTCAAAAAAATGAATATAGGAACAGCCAAAACTCCAGGAGAATGGCGCTGGGGAGGTTTCAAAAAAGCTTATTATGTAAATGACATTGCTCACTACTTGATAGATTTTCTGGATCCAGGAAAATATTTTACTTCTGCCGAATTCCATGATCAATCTATCAAATACGCAAAATTAATACACAAAAAAAACAAAATTCCTTTTGTAGTTGGTGGTACTGGATTGTATATTCAAGCTTTGGTGGACAATTTCAAAATGCCCAGAATAGCCCCCAACAAAAAACTACGTCGAAGTTTTGAAGAAAAAAGTGTTGAAGAATTATTAGAATTGCTCAAACAGATAGATCCGATTTCTGCTGAAATTATAGACGTCAAAAATAAAAGACGCATTATCAGAGCACTGGAAGTAAGTATCTTGAGTGGTGAACCTTTTTCTTCACAACAAAAAATTGGAGAACCCCTATTCAACATTTTACAAATTGGCATCAAAAAAGAAAAAGAAGAATTACACAAAAATATAGAAAGAAGAATAGATGAAATGGTAAAGCAAGGAATTGTCAAAGAAATAGAAGGCTTGCTCAAACAAAGCTACAGTTGGGATTTACCCAGCATGAGTGGAGTTGGTTATAGACAATTTCGTGATCATATAGAAGGCAAGGAAAGTCTAGAAAAAGCCTTAGATAAATTGAAAAAAGAAACCAAACATTTTGCCAAAAAACAAATGACTTGGTTCAAAAGGGATCAAAGAATCTGTTGGACAGAAAAATTGGAAGATGCCGAAAAGTTAGTAAAAGATTTTTTGAGTAAATAATGGTTCTCCCCCTAGCAGGGGGAGTGCACAGTAATTTTAATCGGAATCAAGAAAATTACACACAACCTTGCAAAGATTTATCATAGGTCGAGTGTTGATCCTTTTTCTATTGAATTTAGATGTCATCCCGAGCGTAGAGAGCGAGGTAGGAGCGAACGAAGTCGAGGGATCTCCTCTCATCGTCTTATTGTTTACTTACAACGAAAGGAGATCCCTCGACTTCAATTCATTCACTATCGTTCATTCATTTCGCTCGGGATGACGTTCCTATTTTACTCTAAAAAGATATGCACTACCGATAGGAGGGGGATCGTACACCACATTTTTGACAAACTTTTTTCATATAATTAAAAAATTGATTAAAAAAATAAAAAAACGTAACTTGTACAGAGTTACGTTTTTTGTATATTTATTCTACTATGTCTTACAAATTTTTATCTATTTTATAATTTTTCAAATTCAAATTACCAGGACCACCCAAAGACTTCACTTCCTTGATAGCAGCCACTGGGTCAGTAATTACCAACTTATCCAAATTTTCTTTTACTTTTTGATAGGCATCACGAAAAGGCATTCCTTGTTTGACATACTTGATAGCTTCATGAGTAGCAAATAATTCTGGTGTAAAAGAATTCATTAGAACTTTTTCATTTGGTTTTATTTTTTTCATTACCAGTGATAATACCTCCAGACTTCGTCTCGTAATTCCCATACCTTTTATGAGTGGCTCCTTGGTCAACTGAGTATCACGATTGTAACCAGAAATTAGATTCTTGCAGATATCTTTGGTCTGAGTTTGCAAACCGACTATGACATTGACATTGCTTCTGACTATTTCAAACACATCAGGATTTCTTTTTTGGGGCATGATACTAGATCCTGTGGTGAATTCCAATGGTAAACTAAAAAAATTAAATTCTGGTGTACTAAACCAAATCATTTCATTACTCAATCTACCCAAAGTCATCATAATTTGTGTCAAAACTGAAAGAATATAACTTTCGGTAAGCCCACGACTATTTACAGCATACAGAGAATTGACTTGGGTTCTTTTGAATTTCAATAATTTACTTGTATAATTCCTATCTATATTCAGATTGATACCAAAACCAGCAGCTGCACCAAGAGGATTCTGATCATTTAACTTATAAGCTGACTCTAGAAGCATGTGATTATTGATAAGTTCTTCTAGATAAGAGGCTGCCCAATGTCCAATACTAGAAGGCATAGCGCGTCTAGTGTGAGTATAGCCTGGCATTGGCAAAAATTCATATTTTTTGGCCATTTGCAAAAATACTTTTTCCAATTTTATGACTTCTTGACTGATTTGTTTTATTTTTTTTCTTGTATAAAGACGAGTTGCCACTAAGACCTGATCGTTTCTAGATCTACCGGTATGAATTTTCTTTCCCAATTGACCAAGTCTCTCTACCAAAAAATTTTCTATAGCTGTATGACAATCTTCATCAGATTGTTTGAGTATGAATTGACCTTCATTATACAAATCCAATAAATCTTTGAGAGCTTGCAATAATTTTTGCAATTCTTCTGGATTTAGAATTCCTGCCTTTTTTAGAGCTTTGGCATGTGCCACTGAGGCCTCTATATCAAAAGGTATTAGCCTTTGATCCAGAATATAATCATTACCGACTGTATATTTTTCGACCAGTGGATGCAATTTGGTATTGGTTGTTTGCCATAATTTAGTCATATTTTTTATAAATTAATTATTTAATATTAAGTATTTTGGCACCATTTGACGATGCTATTTTTGTTAATTCTTCAAAATCATAATAACGACAAGCTTCTTGTAACATTCTAAGTTCAGTCCACATATCGCCATCTACAAAAGGTTGATAAAAATCAGCAATATTATCTACACCAAGACCAACCAGAACACCGGCTTCAAGCATTTCAGGCACATTGGCAATAGAATTGTGCAATGGTGCGCTATATTGATCTAATTGTCGCATAGCCAAAGCAGCTGAGGGACATACTATGGCACTTATACCCAAACCTGCCATTTTTTTATAAATTTCTTGTCTATATTTTTTTTCTTGAGCCGAAACAGAAATAGCATGAACCAAAACTACTCTTCCTTCATAATGATATTTTTCAACATATTTAAAAATTTTTTCAGTATCTTTTTCATTTGGATTATTTTCTTGATCAATATGAATATGAATTGGTTTATTGAGATTCTTGGCAATAGAAAATAATGTATCCAAATGTTCTTCATCATTTGGTCGATCTTTGGAAGGGAGTCCACCAGCTATATCTGCTTTGGCTGTTATTTCTTCATACAAATTTCTAGCATTTTTGTCCACCAATCCACCGAGTGGTTGAGTAGCCGTAATAAATTTTATTTTATTTTTATATTTCTCTTTCACATTATTAGCAGCATCAATTGCCTTGTGGCCAACAGCTTCATAAGCATCTATAAAACTACACACGTGAGAAACATTTTGCTCTACCATAATTTGTAAAGCAATTTCTATTCTATGTTCTATATCTTCTTGTGTGGAATTTCTTTTGATACTATCACTCATATGCCATTTCAATTCCATATCTACCATTGACTGTTCCAAACTATCTTTGTCTATATAAAAAGCCTTATCAAAATGATTGTGACAATTTACAAAGCCACCTTGTTTTTTTATTTCTTCTAACATTTGTTTTTTGAGATTCCAATTATCCATAAATTAACAAATTAAAAATAAAAAACCGTTCTTTTGAGGAACGGCAGTGATAAATAAATTTTGAAAAAAAGAAAATTTAGATTGTACTTGTTGACAAGTACTCTCTAATAAAATTATTTTTCTTTTTTTTATTATCATAAATTGATTTTAATCATTATAGCATAGATTAGAAAAGATGAAAAGGCTGTCTTGTGATTAAAAAATACCCGTATAATTATCCGGCGTCAACATCTTCAACTTCGCTTTATCTTCTACTGGCAAATCCAAACCATCTACAAACTCCAAAAAATCTTTTCTTTGCAAACTCTTACCACGACTAAGATCTTTTATTTTTTCGTAAGCATCTTTACAACCATTTTTTCGTAAAATTGTTTGCAAAGCTTCAGTCACTACAACAAAATTTTCTTCCAGTTCATTTTTTATTTTTTCGATATTTGGTACTACTTTGTTTAGTCCTTTATGAATATTTTTGACAACCAAAAGAGCGTGAGCCAAAGCCACTCCCTGATTACGAATTATAGTACTTCCACTAAGGTCTCTTTGCATCCGAGATTGTGGTAATTTGTCTATCAAACAAGCAAAAAGACTATTGGAAATACTGACATTACCTTCGGCATTTTCAAAGTTTATGGGATTTACTTTGTGTGGCATAGTGCTTGAGCCAACTTCATTTTCTAGGACAACTTGAGTAAAAATACCACGACTAATATAAAGCCACATATCTTTTGCTAAGTCTGATAAAATAATGTTGATATGGTTTACAATCATAAAACTTTCTACCAAAGAATCATAGCTATTTACTTGTGTAGATAATATTAATGGTTCAAGACCAAGAAAACGAATAAAACTAGCACTAAACTCTGACCAATCAACCTCTGGACTAGAGAAATGATGAGCAGCAAAATTACCAACTGCTCCATTTAGTTTACCTTCAAAAGTATGAGATTCTATTTTTTTTATTTGTCTTTCTAATCTATTTATATAAACAGACAATTCTTTTCCCAAGGTTGTTGGGGTGGCTGGCTGACCATGAGTCATAGCAAGTATGGCCAAACTTTTATAGTTTATAGCTTGGGTGTTCAATGTCTCTATAACTTTTTTTATTTGGGGAAGATAAATTTTTTTCAAAGCGTGTTTGAAACTAAGTATATAGGCCAGATTATTTATGTCCTCAGAAGTCAGTGCAAAATGAATGAAAGGAATAAATTCTTCAAATCCAAGCTCAACAAATTTTATTTGCAAATAATATTCTATAGCCTTAACATCATGTTTGGCAACATCTTCAATTGTTTTGACTTGTTCAACATCATCCAAAGAAAAAACTTGATAAATATTTCGTAATTTCTTTTTGTTTTCACTTGAAAAATTTTTTACTTGTAGAAAATTTTTTTCTTTACCTAGAGCTATTAGATATTCTATTTCTATCATCACTCGGTAACGAATCAGAGCACTTTCGGAAAAGAACTTACTAAGTTCTGCAGTATCTTTCTGATAACGCCCGTCAATTGGGGAGATGTTTTTGGGATTCATAATTTATTGATGAAAAATAAGTACCAACTTAATTTAGAAGTTTATAATTACTCAGAAAAAATTGCCCCATTGCCTCACTGTCCCATTGTATTTTTCGTAGTGTCAGTGGGGCAATGAAACAATGGAACAATCAAATTGATAATTTATTTAATCTATCTAACTAACAAAATCATAGATTACACCCTATGCAAAGATAGTTTCACTTCTGTCTGGCCCAAAAGAAACAATAGAAACTTTACAACAAACTTGTCCTTCAAGAAATTTCAAATACTTTTGCATAGTCTCTGGCAAACTTTTGAAACCATCTCTTTTTATTCTTTCTTTGTCTTCTATAGTAAAATCTTGCCAACCAGAAAAAGTAGTATAGATTGGTTTGGCTTTGCGTACAGCGTCCAGACTAGCAGGCATCTCAGTCACCATTTTACCATTTATACTATAAGCCACACACACTTTCAATTCTTCTAATTCAGCCAAAACATCTAGCTTGGTAACAGCCATTTCAGTCAAGCCACTAGTACGGACAGTTTGTCTGATTTGGACCAAATCAAGCCAACCAATACGACGAGGACGACCAGTAGTCGTACCATATTCAAAACCTTTTTCACGGATGAAGTCTCCTGTTTCGCCAAGAAGCTCAGTAGTAAAAGGACTATTACCTACCCGACTGACATAAGCTTTGACAATACCAATAATTCTTTTTTCACAATTAAGTCCAACACCAGCGCCGACTTCACAATAACCAGCCAGATTGTTGGAACTAGTAGTATGAGGGTACATGCCATGATCAGGATCAAGTGACATACCCTGTGCGCCTTCAAACAAAATCTTTTGTCCAAATTTGTAAGCGCGAGACAATTCTAATTCTGTATCATAGACAAACTCTTTGATTTTTTTACCGTATTCCAAATATTCTTGATAAATACTATCTTGAGTTCTATCAAAATTAAAATTAAAAACTTTTTGTAATAAACTAACATTAAAATTGTAAGATTTTTCTAATTTTTCTTTGAAAATTGCTGGCTCAAGCAAATCTCCAATACGAATACCATGACGATACGCTTTGTCCGCATAGACTGGTGCAATACCACGTTTGGTACTACCAGCACCCAGACTTCCTTGATGACCAGAAAGGGCTTCATCCATTGCAATATGATAGGGCATGATGACATGAGCACGTTCACTAATCAACAAATTTGGTTTGGGATTATCTATTATAAAATTTTCTAACTCTTCAAGCAAAACTTTTGGATCAACTACTACACCATTACCAATTATAGAAGTAACTAGTGGAGAGACAACACCAGACGGAAGTAAATGCAATTTGTAAACTTTTTCACCAACGACAACAGTATGTCCAGCATTATTGCCACCATGAAAACGAACAACATAATCCATTTTTTGTGCCAAGACATCTGTAATTTTTCCTTTTCCCTCATCCCCCCATTGTGCTCCGACGATTACAACAATATTTGATTTAGACATATATTTTTCTAAATTATTTAATCCGCCCAAGGCGGACGAGAGGGTTTAATTCCCCGTAGCTTGCTACGAAGATATTCCTTCTCATACCTCGTCAGCTTGCTGCGAGGTAGTTGATTAAATTTCAAGGTACAAGAAACAAATAAATTTCAAATTACAAAGTTCAAATGTCAAACAAATTACAAATACTTAATGCCCAAATTTTTGAAATTAATCATTTGGATTTGGTTTGTAATTTGGATTTTGAAATTTGTCATTTAGGTTATCGCCGTCACATCATGCACTCCACTTTCCACCAAACCAAAACCACTAATACGTACAAATTCCACATTTTTTTGTAACTCAGCAATAGTATGAGAATTGGTATAGCTCATTCCAGATTTTAATCCTCCAACCATTTGATTGATAATGCTTTTGACATCACCTTTAAAAGGCACAATAGACTCTATACCTTCTGGTACAATATCACTCATATTTTTCTTTTTTTCTTGACTAATCTTTCTTCTATCATTGGCTTGGGTGAAGCTAGCACTACCACGGGAAATTTTGAATTTTTTATCGTCTTTATTCATGATTACTCCCGGACTTTCTTCAGTTCCAGCAAGCATACTACCAAGCATAACTGTGTCAGCTCCAGCACCAAGAGCTTTGACAATATCTCCTGATTTCTTGATACCACCATCAGCAATCACCGGCACACCATATTTTTTGGCAACAATAGATGCCTCTATAATTGCTGTCAACTGAGGCATACCACAGCCGGTTACAATTCTGGTAATACAAATAGATCCTGGTCCCACACCAACTTTGATAGCATCCACCCCAGCTTCACAAAGCTCTTGTGCAGCATTAGCTGTGGCAATATTCCCTGCAATTAGATCTATATTAGGCACAGCTTCACGCAACTTGACAATAGCATCAAACATCAAATCAGAATGACCATGAGCAATATCAATTACTAAAATATCCACTCCAGCTTTTACCAATTCTTGAGCTCTTTCCAGATAATCTCCATGAACACCAACACAAGCACCCACAATTAGACGACCTTCACTATCTCTATTAGATAAAGGATAATTTATAAGATGCTTCAAATCATCACTAGTAATAAGACCCACAATATGATTTTCTTCATCTACTAATGGCAATTTTTCTACTTTGTAGTCAGCAAATATTTTTTTAGCTTCTTCAAAAGTGGTAAAAGCATTACCAACTATCAATTTTTCGCGTGGAGTCATGATGTTTTCTACCTTTTGATTTGTATCTGTGGCAAAGAGAAAATCACGACGAGATAATATACCACGAAGTTTTCTATCACCATTTGATACTAACAAACCAGAAACACCAGTTTTATTGGCAAATTCTTTGGCTTCAGACACAGTTTTGCTTGGATCAATAGTATAAGGATCACTAACAATAAGATTTTGTGCTCTTTTTACTCTCTTTACTTCTTCAACATTTTCTTCAATACTATTGAAACGGTGCAAAATTCCAATGCCACCAAGTCTGGCCATGGCAATAGCCATCTCAGACCCAGTCACTGAATCCATATTAGCTGAAATAATCGGAATATTTAAACTGATATGTCTAGAAAGCCTAGTCTTGGTAGTAGCCTCATCACGGGAAGAAAATGTTGAGCGACGAGGAACTATTAGAACGTCATCATAAGTAAGTGCTAGTGGTATATTCATAGTTTTTGCATTAAATAAAAATGATTTTTTACATAAAAAAACCACCGAATATGGTGGCTTATATATCAAATAAGAGTCACTCTACTTTCTTTTAATTTTGGAAAAAATAATCTCATAGCTATTTTATTGTAACACGTTCTTTTTGAGCTGGCAAGAGATTGTTTTTTGTTTTTAATTAGCTATTTTTATGAGGGTTGTGGATACTTGAGTCAAAAGTTCATAAAGTTTTTTTGGTACTTTATAACTTTACAAACTTTATGAACTTTAAAAACTACCTATATTCTACACAAATAATTATTCTTTCTATTCTATATAAGTTTATCTCTAAGGACTTTTTCTACTACAGTTGGATCAGCACTTCCTTCACTAGCTTTCATCACCATACCGATCAAAAATTTGATAACAGTATCTTTACCAGCTTTGACTTGAGCTACTTGGTCTGGATAATTTTTGATAACTTCCTCAACAAAAATTTCAATTTTGTTACTATCCGATACTTGCCCCCAACCTTTCTCTTCCAGAATATGTGTAGGGTCTTTGTCTATATCAAGTCCTATCATAATCAACAAAATTTTGTATGCATTGGTAGTATTGACTTTGTTGTTGTAAATAAGTGCAACCAACTCAGCAAAATTCTCTGCAGAAAATTTTACATCTAAAATGGACATACCTTTTTCTTTGATAATTCCCAAAAGTTTGCTAGTAATCCAACCACCAGCTAGACGACTTATTTTTTGAGGAACATTTTCTGCAATATCTTCTGATTCAGGCATAGAATCCAACCAACCAGAAAGTTCGCTCATAACTTCTTCAGTAAAATTAGCTAGTTCTTTATCATCACTCAAAATTTTGGCATCAGAAAAAGAAAGAAAAAATTCTTTATGAAAACGTATTCTTTTTTGAGCTGGTAATTCTGGCAAAGAAATATTACCCGCAATTTGTAAAGGATGAAAAGGTGGAATATCTGGATCTGGAAAATAACGATAATCAGAAGCATTTTCTTTGGTACGTTGCATGACTGTTTCTTGTTTGTTATCATCCCAACCACGAGTTTGTTGTACCCAAGTTTCACCATTTTCAATCATGGCTGTTTGTCTTTTTATTTCAAAATCAATACCACGCTCTACAGCTTTGAAAGAATTCAAATTTTTTAATTCTACTTTATTATTTAATTTTGTACCGTTCAATGGCTTTACTACACCATCCACAATTTCAAAACTACCCACTTCTTGTACAGAAATATTGGCTTCACAACGCATTTGACCTTTTTCCATATCAGCATCACTCACACCAAGATAACGCACAATATTGCGTAATTCCTGACAATAGACTTTGGCTTCAAGAGCTGACTTGAAGTCTGGATCAGTTACAATCTCAACCAATGGAACACCAGCACGATTAAAATCTACTAATGTACTGCCACCCTCCCCATGGTTCAATTTGGCAGTATCTTCTTCCAAATGAGCACGGGTAATACCAATTTTGGCTGTATTACGAATTGGATTTTCATTGGCAAAATCAAGCTCAATAAACCCATGTTCAGCAATTGGCTCTTGATACTGAGAAATCTGATAACCTTTTGGTAAATCAGGATAAAAATAGTGCTTACGATCAAACTTAGAAAACTCCAAAATATGACAGTTTAGTGCTTTTCCTACCAAGACTGTCCATTCTATAGCTTTTTTGTTTGGAACTGGCAAAGTACCTGGATGAGCTAAACAAATTTCACAAATATTCTTGTTTGGTGTTTCTATATTGGGATTATTAGTACAGGAACAAAACATTTTTGAGGCAGTTTTGAGCTCAACATGCACCTCCATGCCTATAATTGGAACAAATTGTTTCATAAAAAAATAATTACTAGACTAGATAAGTATAATGATTGTAACACGAAAAAAGACAAAAGAAAAGACCGGACGTTCCAAAGGGCAACGTCCGGTTGAGTCTCTCAAGTCACCCCCGCAGTTGCGATGGCGTAGAACGCCACCGAACCAACAAATGGGGCAAGCAGATTGTCATCAATGAACTCTGACATGAGTGAACCGTCCTTCTCACACATGGACTCAAAGTACGCGCTGACACAAGTAACAAAGCCAACCACCAGTGCGCTGGTCAGCGTAGACTGGTTAGCCGGATACAGTGGAAACCACTGATTGAGGATAATTGTGAGTGATCCCCCAATTCCACCTGCAAAGCAGTACCCGATAAAACCTTCCCATGTTTTGGTGCCACTCGACCACATCTTTTTGGTGCCAAGCCTCATCCCCATGAGGCGCGCGGCTGGATCACCAAAGGAAAAAATGACTACTGACGGTACCACAGCCCAAAGCGGAATCCCAATAAGAAGCGGAACCAATACACCAACTGCAAAGTGAATTGAACTAGAAGGCTTACCTCGTTCACTTTCCCGTATGATGTTTGGATAAATGAGAAGCCACTTCTCAAGAAAAAGAAATATATTCCTAACCCAAATCACTTGAAAGAACGGCTGTCCAGTATCTTTCCAGCTCCGCACGAAAAAGTGATAGAGAGGAAGACGAACTAGGATATCAAGAACAGAAATACCACCACCAAAGATAAACGCGATCGTAATTTTCTCCTCATCATGAAACGGAAGAACCATTCCAAAGATGATAGCAAAAACACCGAACGAGGTGTGAAACATTGCACGCCCCACTTGTAGCTTTTTCTTAACCTGTGTTTCCACGGTATACTCCAATGTTTGTATTGTCAAAGATGACTAACATATTTTGTATCATTTTCCAAACAAAAAAGCAAGGTTTCCCTTGTTTTTTTCATCCATTGCTTTTTATCATTTGGAAGATGGTTGTTTTAATTCTAAATATAAAATAGTAGGCACTATGGCACCAAAAGGAATAACAAACAGTGCAAAAAGTAATACTAATATTGTATATATAATATTTTGGGCAAACAATTTAAAGAAAATTTCATTATAAACAAGGAACAAAATATAAAACAAAAGAGAAGGAATAAATAAACGCAAAAATACTGACCAAACACGACCTTTTACAACTACAATACTACTTTTGAAAGCATTTAAACCTTTTTGATTTTCTATAGCAATAGCTACCAATACAAAAGACAACCAAAATACAAATAAAATACCAATAAAAATAACACCTAAATATAAAAGAATAATTGCTCTTACAGAGAGATACCCCATGGAGCCAACAAAATAAACTATATATACCAAAATAGCTGGAATTCCCAATAGCAATAAAGCAACAAGATTTTTGATTGACAAAAAAAATGAATCTTTTAAATTACTAAAAAAACCTAGAACTGTTTTAGTCATATAGTGGCTATTTACCATCCTAATAAAAGCAATAGACATCATAAAACTAAAAAAAGAAACCAACAATAACCCAAAAAAATATAAAAAAGTTTTGGTGAATGTACCAGGTATAAGCGTAAAAAAAAGTATAGAAGAAAATTGGGCAAAAAATACAAATACAAATAATAGAAAAAACGTCATTATATAAGGTATAAAATTTTTCAAAGTACTTAGATAAACTTTAAAAATCTTGATAAGAAAATTATGAATAGAAGATAACATAAAATTATACTAGTTTAAATTTTTTTTTATTTCTTCCCATAGTATAACATGAATTTGAGTAATTGTTAAATTAGCATTGACTTTTTTCCAACCAAATTCTTTTCCAATTTTCAAATGTGCTTGTCTGACTTTTTTCAATAGTTCTTCATTATTTTCGTGCTTGTGATTTTTTTCTGTACTTTCAGTAAAACGTTCTCCATCAAAAAGAAAATCCAAATCTTCTTTCAACAAATGTGAGTTAATCAATTTCAAATATTCTTCATCTACCCCAGCTCCAATTCCCCAACAAATTCCTGTGCCTGTATAATCTTCGGCAATAATATTGATTCCACTTTCTAATTTTCTTTTCAATTCTCCTTCATATTGAGTACGATTGAGGGCATAAATAACCTGTATTTCTCTCGGGGATAAATTATATTTATTACCTTCACGCAAATAATTATTGAGAATTTTTCCTGATGGTTCCAAATCATAAACAGGATATTTCATGTATTCTGCCCTATATCCTTCTGCTTGTAATTTTTCTACCAAAAGTTTTGCTTGGGTAGTTTTACCAAGATTATTGATACCGTGTAAAACAATAAATAAACCTTTTTTCATAAACTATTTTCTTTAAAAAAATTATCTCAATTGTATCTCTATTTTATCTCTACTTATTTATGAGAGTACTGAACAAAACTAAAACCATTACAATCTTCACGCCTAGCTTCTTGCCAAACATTTTTATCAATCTCAGGAAAAAAAGTATCCCCATCTACAAATTGATGAACTTCAGTAATAAATAATTTATTTGCTTTAGTAATTGTTTGTGCATAAATACTCGCCCCACCAACCACAAACAAATCTTGCGTTTTATATTTTTCCAAAGCCTCATCAAGAGAATTATATACTTCTACATTTTCTGGAACTTTATAATCCTTTTCTCTTGTAACTACAATGTTTTTCCTATTTGGTAATGGACGAAATTTTTCAGGAATTGATTCCCAAGTATTTTGGCCCATAAGTACGGCATGTCCATTGGTAATATCTTTGAAATGTTTTAAATCTTCTGGAATATCCCAAGGCAAAGCATTGTTTTTGCCAATGCAATTATTTTGTGAAATAGCGACGATAATTGAAAGCATAAATATTTTAGATTAAACCGCAATATCAAATTTTATTCTATCAAAACTTTCATAACCAACAACTTTAGTATCTTCAGCTTGCCAATCAAAAATTGAAGTAAATTTTATTGTTTCTAATTTTGATAAAGCATATTTATTTGAATCACGACTCAGTTGTTCTTTGGCTCTTTCTAGATGATTTTTATAAATATGAGTATCACCAAGAAAGCCAACAAGTCTTCCTTCTCCCAAACCAGACTCTTTGGCCAACAAATGAAGTAAAATGGCATAACTAGCGATATTAAAAGGCAAACCCAACATAGTATCCACAGATCTTTGATTCCACAGAAGATTTACTTTGTTATCAGTTACTGTTATTTGAAAAGCATAATGACAAGGAGGTAGAGCCATTTTACTAGCCACAGCTGGATTCCAAGCACTGACTACCATTCTTCTATCATCAGGTTTATTTTTCAAATTATCCACAACATATTGCAATTGATCAAAACCCTGACCAGAATAATCATTATCATAGTTATAATAAGGAGCACCAAAATGTCGCCACTGGAAGCCATAGACTGGACCCAAATCTCTTTCTTCTAACATTCTTTTTTTATTGACTTCATCATGGCCATAAGGAGCTTTTTCTGGATTGGCCCATTCATCCCAAATATGACAGTCTCTATCAATTAACCACTTTTTATCAGTAAAACCTTTGATAAAAAATTCTAATTCTGTAGCAATAATTTTGAAAGGCATTTTTTTGGTAGTAAGCAAAGGAAAGCCCTTAGTCATATCATGTTCAAAAATAATTCCTGGTATAGAAATAGTTCCAGTACCTGTTCGGTCTGTCTTTTCTATTCCTTCATTCAATATTTTTTTGACAATGTCTAGATATGCTTTCATATTCTCTAATTAAACTTTATTAAAAAAATTTTCGCGTTTATATCCGCGTAAAAATCCGTACAAATCCGCGTCAGAATGAACCTGTACTCCCAAAACCTCCCCTATCATTTTCTGCCATTTTATCTACCTCATTCCAATTTCCTTGATCAATACGCACAAACATACCTTGAGCCACGCGTTCACCTTTTTCAACAAGCACTTGATTGTCTGTAAAATTATAGACAGAAATAAGTATTTCATCATTTTCACCACAATAATCCCTATCAATGGTACCTACGCCATTAGCAAGCATCAGACCTTTTTTCTTGGCCAGACTAGAGCGAGCCGACAAAATAAGTCCATGACTTTCTGGAGTTTGTATAATAAAATTACTTGGTAAGAGAGCCAAAGATTTTGCTTCTATTTTTATTTCTTCACGAGAATATAAATCAAAAGCAATTGATCCTACTGTCTTATATTCTGGCAAAGGTAAACTCTTATCAATACGCTTAATTTTTATATCCATAGTCTTTTATAATATTTTCTATTTTATTATATAATTCTTCAACTGTACCATCATTATTTATTGTTTTTTCTGCCTTATTTCCCAATTCTTTTATCAAGATATCAGCTTCGGCTTGTTCATCAAGCAAAAATTGTTCAAAAGTTTTATCTTTTTCATCAGGATTTTCTTGACGTTTTGTCATTCTCTCCCAACGAGTTTTTGTTTGAGCTGTAATATAGATAAGATGAAAACCTAATAAATTTTGCAAATATATAATATCCGTTGGTCTTCTAATACCATCAACAATAACCAATTCATTATTATCCAATTCTACATCTTTGGCAATGACTGTGCTCATGACATCTTGTCCAAAATTTTCACGGATGACTTTGGAAATAAGTTGTAAGTTTTCTCTACTTTTTTCCACATAAATTCTGTCTAGAATATCTCTAAGCATGGTAGAAAATCTATAAGTATTACAATGATATTTTTCTTGCAAATACTTAGCCACAGTTCCTTTGCCAGCAGCCAGATCACCCACAAAACCCAAAATTATTTTTGACATATTTTTTATTCTTTATTTTTTGTTTCTTCTGAAATAAATTGACGACAAACAACTCCAGCTGTATCAAGAATTCTGCGTGAAGCTAGAAAAATATCATCATCATGATATTTGTCACTTTCAAAAATAATTTCTATAATACCATTTTGGACAATAGCTTTGGCACATTCATTACAAGGAAATAAAGAACAATACAGTTTACAATTTTTTGGTTGTTTACTAGAATTGTAAATTGCATTTTCTTCTGCATGACAGACATAAGCATATTTAGTGTCAGACAAATTTTCACCTTCTCTATCCCAAGGTAACTTGTCACTATCAATACCTCTAGGAAAACCATTGTAACCAAGACCAATAACAACATTATCTCTGTCAGCTATTACAGCCCCCACTTGTGTGGAAGGATCTTTGGATCGCAAAGCTATGACATGTGCTATACGCATAAAACATTCATCCCAAGAAATAAAGTCTTGGCGTGATTTTGTGAGCATAAGAAAAAATTAAAAATATAGTTGAATTTTAACAAAATTAAACTACTACTGCAAGTAATATAGATAAAAAAACAAAAACCCCCCGAAAAAGAGGAGTTTCTGTGGCCATACAGATAGGGCTAAAATAATTAATAACCCTTTGTTTGAAGTATTATTACTTCAATATTACTAAATACGAGTTGTGAGAGGTATTAACCTTTTTCACAATACAATTAAGTAATAAAAACATTATACACAAAAATAAAAAAAAAGTCCACTTTTTTAGACCAAACCTGTGTATAATTTTTATTTTAGGATTTTTTGAAAGATTCAAATGAACATTATTTCAAACAAAAATATCAGCCTTTAGACTGATATTTATCTATGAGCGGCAGACCGGATTCGAACCGGCGACCTCTTCCTTGGCAAGGAAATGTTCTACCAACTGAACTACTACCGCATTTTTGCGAAATATATTTTAGCATATATTTACAAAAAATGTAAATACTTTTGTTGCGGGAGCCGGATTTGAACCGGCGACCTTCGGGTTATGAGCCCGACGAGCTTCCTGGCTGCTCTATCCCGCTATATAAAATTTGACTTTGATAAAACTCTATAACTTTTGTAATATAGCTTACTCGACCATAGTCTAAAAAGAACAAAGACGAGAGCGGATGACCGGAATCGAACCGGCGTCATCGACTTGGAAGGCCGAGATAATAACCATTATACGACATCCGCATACAATAGAACTAACGGACGGCTACAATTATATCCAATAATTGTTTTTTTGTCAATCTTTAGCTTAATATAACAAGTGTATTTTATAAATACAAAAACAGGTTTCAAGCCTGTTTTTTAGTCTGTGTAATCTTTTCCAAATCTATGCAATCAATGTCTTCCAATCACTTACAAATTTGTCCAATCCAGCGTCAGTCAAATCATGTTGCAAATTATAATTTATAAAATTTTTGTCAAGTGAAATATCTTCAAAAGGAATGTTACTCAAATCTTTTTTGTTATAAACAAAATCCTTACTTGGTATCTCTAGGTCTCGTTTCCACCATTCTTCAAGAATTTTTAGAGGTGCAGTAATTATATCAACTTCAAGAGCTAAACAAGCCAAAAAATGTTCATAACTACGAATACTAGCCGCCAGTACTTCTACATGTCCATCACCTTTACTATAAATCTTTTGAATGTTTTCTATCAAACTAAGACCGTTTTGTCCTTTATCGTCTAATCTACCAATAAAAGGTGATAGAAAAACATTTCCTTTTTTAGATCCTAGACTCATATTGTATACTGCCCCAGCCTGTTCTTGCGAAAAGCACAAAGTCATGTTGACACGAAATCCTTCTTTGAGTAAATCATGTTCAGCCAGTAAACCAGCTTCAGTAATTGGCAATTTAATATGAGCATTAGGAATCCATTTGTTCATTTCTCTTGCTTGTTCTATTATTTTTTCTTTAGAGGTATTTTTGTCAGCGTAAACTTCTATAGAAATTGATCCATCTGAAACCATAACCTTAATTTCTTCAATTACACTTCTATAAAAGGTCTTTACTTCTTCTGAACTAAGTTTTTGTCCTCTAGAAATTTTGGCTTGTAGTTCTGGATTCTTAGCAATCAGACTTGGGTTAGTAGTTTGTCCATCGAGAAAACCAAGGAATTTTATTGCTTCTCTGGTTTCTACAGGATTACCACTATCTAGAAATATTTTTGTTTTGAGATTTTGTGGACGCATAATATTTTAGTTATATTTTATAGATTTATTATAACATGTAATCTAAAAACAAAAAACTCTCTTAAAAGGAGGAGAGGGATGCGAGTGGGACTCCCTTAGACTTTTGGAATTAAATTTTTAACTAATTTCTCTCCGAGAAATGAATAAATTTTCCCTTCCTCAATAAAATTACTACTATCACTCCAATTTAAATTCGCAATTGTTTTACCAACGGCAATTTCCCATGGCTTAGAACTTCCAATAATACCCATCAAATCATTTCTTATTTCTTTGAGGTTATATTGTTTTCGATCAAAACCCTTTTCCTTAAATTTTTTTACAAACTCATAGTGTATATGTTGGTCATTAACTTCAATCCACTTATCAAGTTTTTGTTTTAATTCATCCCAAGTAATGCCCAGAAAATCTAATACTTCATCAGTCAATAACAGATTTTCAGCATTTCTACATAATAATTTCATTCTTGTAATTT
Source organism: Candidatus Magasanikbacteria bacterium CG1_02_32_51 (assembly GCA_001871435.1). Classification (GTDB taxonomy): domain Bacteria; phylum Patescibacteriota; class Patescibacteriia; order Magasanikbacterales; family UBA922; genus UBA1557. The sequence continues at coordinate 7,648 of MNVC01000026.1, read as the reverse complement.
GAGGTAAATCACTAATTTCATCTGTGGTGTCATCTTTATCTCTCAATGAATACCCCTTAGCATTGTCATAAACATTTTGAATAATTTTTTGTGCCTCTAATTCAAAATCATTCATGTTTGTAATACTATCTACGGAACAAGGATAAATTTTAATTTTCCCAATAGAAGATCTAACTGCTTGTTGCCAAATTCTCTCATCATCTTCACCTTCGACTAATAAAATAGGAGCTTGATTGAATATATTTGATAACGGGTGAGCACCAAAAACAGGGAGTACTTTTTTATAAGTTTCTGATATTGTGTGAAATTCTACTTCTTTTTGGTCGGAAGATAAAAAAGCTAGATGAGTATCAGTGTAGGATTCAAGAGCTCCTAAAATTGCTGTACTATGTGTAGCTATTAAAACTTTAAAGAAAGTATTTTCAGAAACTAGGTCTTTCAAAAAATGCATTAGCCTGACTTGTAAATCAGGATGTAAATGTACATCTGGTTCATCCAGAAAAAGGAAATTTTCTTTTTCTGGAATACATTCTTTACTAAAAACTAAACATTCAATCCCTAAAGAAATAAGCTCACTTTCCCCACTACTGATACCTTCAGCAGTTAACTCTGTCTCTGTTCCTTTTTTGTATATCTTAAAAGTTGTATCGTTTCTTTTAATCTCTATATTATCAAGCAAAGTGTTAATCTTTTTAAGATAAATATCAAAATTATAATCTACATCAGACCGTTTACTTCCCTCAATCTCTCTCAACACAAGAAGCTCTAGTTTTTTGTACTGAGCAATACTTTGTTGTCTAAAATTTATTGTTTGGTTTCTTCGTCTTTGATCCGAAAGCCAATTTGTGTCGTTTGTTAAATTTTGTTCTATACCAGCTTCATATACTAAAGATCCTCCTCGCTCTGGAGTTATATATTTACTTTTTCCATAAATTTCAGATTTCAAAGAAATCCCTTGTTCAACTTTTCTGATTAAGGTACTTTTTCCACATCCATTTTTACCAAGAATAATGTTTATTTTGTTTAAATTCTTTAATGTGTATTTGTTTATATCTATAATGTCCATAAAATTTATTTTTGAAACACAAACAGATGTTCGTGCATTATCAATAAGAAATTTGATTCTTTTGATTTTGTCACCCAAAACCCCGTTGCTTTGCAATTAAACTGTCGTTTGATTATGTCTTCTTTCAAAACAAAACCTACATCTAAAAATTTCTGCATCACCTTAAACGCAAGAGGTTGATACATTTTATTTCTGCGTGTATCTCCCATCAAAATTGCACAATATTTTCCTTTCTTTAAAACTCTAAACAACTCTTTAGCAACTTTTTCTATTTCATCAACAAAAACGTCAATGTCGTGAATACCTGATAAGTCCTCTTTAATTTTACCCCCACTGTATTTTATGATGTCTACATACGGAGGATGAGTTAAAACAAAATCAATTTCATTGTCTTTAATAAAGCTCATATCCCTCGCATCACATTTCACCACTCGTTGTTTCGCTTTATTATCAACCTCAAATTCAAGAGATTTTTTTGTTCTCTCTAACGCCTCATCATTAACATCAATACAAGTTATGTGACGATTTAAAATTTTTGCTTCTATTGCAGTAGTTCCTCCACCAATCATGCAGTCGAGCAAGTGATCTTTTTCTTTTGAGTAACGCAAAATAAGATTGCGAGCTACTTCTGGTGACCAATTTCCACGCCAATCAGATTTATGCGTAGCCCAATTTCCTCTGCGAGGAAAAGCCCATACAGTTGTACATTCTAATTCAAATTCATCAGGATTTAATTTTAATAAATTATCATTTTTCATTCTTTAGGATAGTTAAGTCTATTTCAGATACGACATTATTATTTGTATAATTTTTCTTGAAATAAAAGGCCCTTCTCCGTACTTTGGTTAAACCACCCCTTCCGTCTGGAGCATTAGTTAAGTCTTTATTATTTTTTCCTTTTGTCTTTGGTTCAATATACTTCCCCATTGAACAGGATAGGCTATCTCCTTTTCCCTCAATAATATATGATTGGATTAATTCCCAATCTGCTTTAAATATTTTTTGCTTATCATTATTTGGAGCATCAATAAACCAATCCAATAAAATATATTTATCTTGAGATTCATTTTTCTTTGTACTAATATCTCTTGGTACTCCATACACAATCCAAAAAATTGTTTCAATCTTAGATCTTATTTTTGCTGTTTCCCAAGTTTCTTTAGCAACCTCCAAAAAATTAATCATTTTTATCTGTGTAGGTTCTTTAACCTTAAGATTATGTAGTTGTAATGGTAACACCTTAATTTCAACATTGAGATCCTGCAGATCAGCGAGAGGTGAGCCATTATTTTTTAAGCCAAGAAGATTTTCAACAATCAACCCAGAAGCCCCTTTCTTATAGTGAGAATGATTTTCACCAATAATACTTTTATAAATACTACCGATAGTTTTTCCTTTATTGGATTCAATAATATCAATATATTTCTGAAGTGCTTTTAGTTTTTTGCTTGATAACATAAAATATATTTTAGTAATTAATTACCAATACTTCTGTAATTTTTCCTCTTTTAGAAGCGTCGGAGTTAATGGCACGACCCGCTTGTACTTTTGTAATACGGACACCTTTAATCTCGGAATAAATTTTGTTTATAAATGGAGTATCTGAATTTGAAAGCATAACAAAGCAACCTCTTTTGTGTAGTTCTACAAATGTATCTCTCAACTCGATTTGTTCTTTATCTAAAAATGCCTCACTCGTGTACGAAGTAAATGAAGCAGTTTTGCTTACTGGATAATACGGCGGATCAAAATAAACAAAATCTCCCTTTTTTGCTTTTTTAAGCACCTCTTTATAATCCTGTTTTTTAATCTCAACATTTTTCAATGTTTTTGATGCTTTTCTAAGATTATTTTCATCGCAAATAAGCGGGTTTGTATATTTACCAAACGGAACATTAAACCCGCCCTTACTGTTCACACGATACATACCATTGAAACAAGTTCTATTCAGATAAATAAAACGAGAAGCTGTATTTAAATCAGAGAGTTTTTCTGGATTTTGTGCTCTTATTTTTAGAAAATATTCCTTGTCTAATTTATGTTTTTTAAGTGATTTTATTAAATTTTCTACATCATTCTTAATTACATTATACGTAACGACCAGTTCATTATTTAAATCAGAAAGATATGCTGTTTCAGGAAGTAGATCAAAGAACACCGCACCTCCACCAACAAATGGTTCAAAATACTTTCCGCTTTTTGGATCAAATTTCTCTGGTGGATAAAGATTCATTAAACGAAACTGTGCGAGGAGCTGTCTTTTTCCGCCAACCCACTTAACAAAAGGTTTTGGTTTTTCTGAAATAATACGAAAGGAGTCTTCTAAAAGATTTTTCTTGTCTGCAAGCGAAAAAACTCTATGAGCATAAATTGAATTTATGTTAAAAGTTTTCTTAATTTCTAAAATTGCTTGGTCTTTTGTCATATAATTTTTATTCATCACCATCAATCCTTCTTCGCCTGTCATCAAGTATTTCATCCTCAAATTCAAAATATAAGGTTCCTTGTGGACGCCTTTCATACCCCAACAATTCCATAGCAAAACTAGATAAACTATTCACTTTATCGTTAATTTTTATTTTGTCGTTTTCTACCACTTCGGCAACAATATTTGAATCTCTTGTGAAAGTGAGTTTTGATCCAACAGGAATTCCGTACTGTACAAAATGAAATCTTGAGCGTCTTTCTTTAACCTCATCAACTTCCTTTTTCTGTTCTGGAGTTAACCCGCTATCAATCTTGGTCTCTATAATCTCTACCCGTTTCAATGCGAGTGTGACATATTCTGGATTCATTTTAAAAAATTCACGGCTGTCTCTTGCTCGGCGATCTGCAAATATAGAATGTAGCCATTTTTCTTCTCTTTCTGCGTCTTCTACCGTCGCGGCATAATAAACCTCAAAAGGAAGAGGTGTGCCCGTCCGATCTAATTGCTTGATTCGTTCCTTAACATCGCCATGAGTAAAACCAATTTTTACATACTCTGGCATTGATTCATTTTTTAAAATATAGACAATTTGATTCATAAAATTATTTCAAAAGTTCATCGCTTGAAACTCCAAGAGCTTTAGCAATATTGGTAATGATTGAAAGCGTAGGATTTGTCTTCCCATTTTCAATATTGCTTATAAAACTTCGGCTAACGCCGAGTTTTCGAACAATATCGCCTTGTGTTATGCCTTTCTCTGTTCGGATACGCTTTAGGTTCTTACCTAATTTCGCAGATTCACTTTTCATATCCACAATATAGCATTAACAGTTACATTATACACCAATATTATAGTATAATGTAATAGGGTGATGTCCGCCCCGAATTTCGCCAAAAGAAAACGGATGAAGCAAGCGGAGGATTCCTCCCCAAACCATCCTTCTCCGCTTGCGAAATCCGAAAGTAGCCGAGGTTTTGTGGACCTTACGAGATTCGAACTCGTGACCTCTTCCATGCCATGGAAGCGCTCTAGCCAGCTGAGCTAAAGGCCCAAATAAATTCTTAAAAAAGTAAAAATATACTAACAATAATATATATTTTTGTCAAAACCAATCAATTGAGTGCCCAAAGCGCAAAATTCAAAATACTGGCAAAGGTGACCCAAAACAAATAAGGTATTAACAACCACGCAGCACGACTAGAAAATTTCTTGAACTTAAAAATAGTAATAAATATAGTCATCCACAAAACAGTAATTTCAAAAAAAGCTAACGCCGGACTCTTTAGACCAAAAAATAAAAGTGTCCACAACACATTGAGAAAAAGTTGAAATACAAATATATTTATGGCTTCTCTTTTTTTATTTTTTTGCAATATAGCTTTATTATTCCAAATAATATACAAAGAAATTCCCATGAGCAAAAATAATACTGTCCAGACTGGGCCAAAAATCCAGTTTGGCGGATTGAAAGATGGTTTATTCAAATAAACATACCAATTACTTATAGAACTAAAAGTAAAGACAGAACCAACAACACCAGCCAGCTGACAAACTACAACTGAAATGATAAGTTTTTTGAAATCTATTTTCATACACAAATATTATTAGTATATTAATCCGCCCACAGCCCAAGGCGTGCACGGCAAGACGGATTAAAAATTCAAAGACTGCAAAAACTTAAACATTTCATTTTCCACTTCCTTAGGATTATTCAGTACTATAATATGGTTAGCATTAGGTATAATATTCAACTCTGATTTTTTTATCAAACTATGTATTTTCTTAGCTTTCAAAACATTGAAAATTGTATCTTTTTCACCCTCTATAATTAGCACTCTTTGTTTGATATTTTTCATGGTCGCTATGGCATCAAACTTAGAAATATTTTGATAAGTAAAAATCCAAGATTTGAAAGAGGTATGGATAATATCTGCCAAAATTCTTTTTATATTCCAATCACCTGTGCCCTCAAACTTAGCAAAATCATTATGAACAAAATCAGTAGTTTTGTCTTTTTTATATTTCAAAATATAATTGAGAAAATGTACAAAAAGTAAATTTTTATGAAACAACCAGTGTAATTTTTTTGGTGCTTTATAAGCAGTATCAATCAAAATATAGGCTTGAGCAAGTTTTGGAAAAAATTTATGAAACATCATAGCAATCATACCCCCAAAACAATGACCAACCAAAACAAATTCACTAATTTTTTCCTGTTTGATAACTTCAAAGACATCTTTGGCAAAATTTTCCAAATCATAATCTTCTGGCAAGTTTGGCCTACTAGATTTTCCATGACCTCTCAAATCTATTGCTAAAGTAGAATAACCTTTTTTGTGCATTGCTGACCTTTCTTTATTCCAAGCTGTCAAATCACCACCAGCTCCATGTAAAAATACCAAATATTTATTATTATTTTTTACTTTTGCCAAATCATAATTTATTTTTGTACCATCAAACGATTTTATTTGTTTTTGCATAAATAATTTTGTTTTTCAATTCATTAGAATAAAAGTACTAATAGATTATACACTACTAAGACACTTTATCAAAGATATTTTTCAAAAAACAAATACTTGAAGCTTATTCTTATTCTATTTTATTATTAATAATAACAAAATATTGTATATTATACGAACTTATGTTATACTATTTATGTTTTTAAATATACAAATTTTATGAAAATAAATAGTATTTTACAAAAAACAAAAAAAGAAATGACAACAAATAAATATAGTCAAAATACTATTACTTCTTATCTTTTTTATATAAAAAAGTATTTAAATTTTTTAAATAGTCAAAAAATAAATCCAGAGCCAAATACTATCCAAGTTTTTTTAAAATCACAAAAGCAAAATAAAAATTCTCCTCAAACCTATAATCTAATACTAAATGCTTTAAACTTTTTTTATATCAAAATAAAAAACCAAACAAACAAGACAAACAACAAATATCAAAAATTATCTATAAAAAAACCTTCTATATTAACTTCAAACCAAATCAAAAAAATCATTGTTTGTACACACAATTCTAAACATCTGCTCATAATATTGTTAGCTTATGGATCAGGACTAAGACTAGATGAAATAAAAAATCTAAAAATAAAAGACTTAAACTTGGAAAATTTAACAATTCAAGTTCGTAATAAACAAGGTAAAAAAGTACGAGAAACGATTATAGCAGAAAAAATAAAGAGAGAATTGCAATCATTTATAAATAATAAAAAACCAACAGATCTGTTATTTACAAATCACACAGGACACCAATTGTCTGATAGAGCCATACAATCAGCTTTTAGTAGTGCTTTAGCTAGAGCAAAAATAACCAAATCAGCTACTTTTCAATCTTTAAGATACAGTTTTATCAAGCATCTCTTGGAGAATGGCATAGCTATCCACCACATCCAAAAATTATTAGGCCACAAAAATATTCGTACTACCAAACTTTATCAAAAAAATGTAACTACAGAAATAACTAATATAAAAAGTCCACTATAATTTGTTTCATATGAAACAAACAACACTCAAAACAAAATAAATAAGAAATAAATAACCAAAAAAACTGTTTTCTACTATGAACCAATTATACCAAATAGGTTGTTGCTTTGTTTGTAGAAGATAACTATTGTTTATTTTATATGAAACATACTATTATACAAACAAAAAAATACCTAAATATGGTATGTTTGTATACAATAGTTTGTACTTTTGTTTCTTTTGTTACTATTTTAAAAAGTAAACTATCTTATTGATTTCCTCCCCTAGTAGAGCCTGTCCTGAGCTTGCCGAAGGAGGAGGCTAGTCCGCCCAAGGCGGATCCTCCTTGGGCGGATTAAAAATATTTTTTTATTATAAAAAAATGATAATTTATTAATATCCTAAATTGTAAGATATAATAGCGTTGTTTACACTTTTGAGATAAACTAATGAATAGTTTAACTCAAGAGTAAGTAAGCAATAAAATATGGTTATTCACAAAAGAACTAGGATAACTCCTTTACAAAGAAAGGAGTTAGTAAAACTTTACTATGTGGAACATACAAGGGTTTGTGACTTAAAACGTAAGTATTCAATTTCTGCTCCTACAGTGTACAAAATAATACACAGGGCTAGATTAAATGATTACAGTATCCATAAAAGCGTTAATAAGAGAT
>MNVC01000001.1 GCA_001871435.1 Candidatus Magasanikbacteria bacterium CG1_02_32_51 | reverse complement strand
GTTACACCTATACTCATAGCAGTAGTAGAAGTAGGATAAGCATTGTGATCTGTATAATATAACTCAAGAGCTGTTTGTACTTGCTTCATATCTGAAAGACGTTTGGCGTCATTAGCTTTTTGACGAGCTGAACCAAGGGCTACTACTGCAAGAGTAGATAGTACACCGATGATAGCGATAACAACCAAAAGTTCTATCAAAGTAAAACCTTTTTTATTCATTCGTATCACCCCCCTCCCAATTTTTAAAGAATAATTTCATAATTACTTTTTTGTTTATAATTGTAAAACACTTTTTATTTTGGCTACTGTCTCCGAAGGCTTATAGTGAGCCTTGATCAAATAATCTACCGCCCCCAATTTTAGACCTTTTTCTACATCGTCTTTTTGTCCTAAATTAGTCAATAAGATAACAGGTATTTTGACTAAATTTTTGTCTTTCTTCAAATTAGATAATACTTCAAAACCATCCATCTTTGGCATCAAGATATCCAAGAGAATAATATCTGGCTTTTTTTTCTTGACCATTTCTAATCCTTCTAGACCATCAGTAGCTACTATCACTTTGAACTTCTCCATTTCAAATTTTGTTTTATAAATATTACCAAGAAAATTGTCATCTTCTATTAGTAATACAACGGGGGCTTGTTTTAACATATGAAAAAATTATCTATATGATTGAATTATAACAGAAAAAACAATATTTATATAGAGACCTTGTGGATAAATATATTAATTAAGAAAAATTTGAAATAAAACATAAATTTTTTTAACAAATAAATTACAAATTTTGACCGTCAAAAATCAAAAATTCCTCAAAGCTAAACCAATCGCTACAGACATTCTAGGACCTAAATTATCCAAAATTTTGTTGATACCATCTTGATGCATCACTCTAGCCCAAGGATTACCAATAAAGACTTTCATCTCAAATTGACTAGCAATATAATCTTTTATAATAGGAAAAAGACTAGATCCACCTGTCAAAATAATTTTTTCTGGACGTTTGCCAATATTGACATTTTGTTTCAAATAAAGTTCAAAGCTATATTTTATTTCTTTTACAATTGGATCCAAAATCTGGATAAATAAATCTGAAGACAAATGAGGATTGTCAACTGACAAACTAAGCTTTATTTTGTTGGCAACATCTTCACTAAAACCAAGAGAAGAAGCCAAAATTTTGTCAAAATCATTACCACCAATTTGGAGACTTCTATAAGTCATAGGTGTAGCATTGTCTATAATAAAAAAGTTTGTTCTCTCTGCTCCAACATCCACTACCATAGAAACTGTCGTATCATGACCTACCAAAGATCTAGCCAAAGCAAAAGCTTCAGTCTCTAATTCCATTAATTTTAACCCTGCCCTTTGAAAAATTGCTGAATAAAATGAAATCAACATTTTTGGAGCTGCTGTAACTATCAAACTAATATTGCCATTGTCAGGTGTGGTAGTAATCTTTTGAGGGATAATTTGCATATCATCAACTGAATAAGGTATCATCTTGGCAATCTCCGAACGTACTATAGAAGAAATCATTTTTTCTTCTACCTTTGGCAGATTCATGACAGTATGAAAGACTTGTGATACTGGCAAACTAGAAGAGGCATGGGTTGTCTGGACTTTGGCTTTTTTCAAAATAAATTTTAGCATTTGGGCGTATTCATTGATACGAGTATCTTTCATGATAAGATCATTGAGATGATGAGCTTCTGCTTTTTTTTTGTCTTCTTTTGGCTCTTCCAAATATTTACTATCATTTTCTTTGTTTAGATCATCAATATTTTTTTCAGTAGTTTGTTGTAGATGAATATCTAGTTTCTTTTCCAAAATACCATAAGTCCAAAGCTGTGGTCTATTTTTGGTATTTTTGAGTTCCACGATTTTTATACCGTGCGCCCCAATATCTACTCCTAAATAACTTTTTTCTTTTGACATAAAGCTAATCTAATTAATGTTAATATTATAACACAAAGCTATAATAATAGACAATAGACATAAGTTAAAAGTCTATAAAGTCTATAAAGTCTTTAAAGTCAAAAGTCTTCATAAGAATTACAAATTCCAAAGCTAAAATGTCAACTTGTCCGCCTTGCCGTGCACGCCTTGGGCTGTGGGAGGAATCAATATCAAATGATTAAATGAATAAAATAATTTTAAATTTGATATTTGGATTTGATTTGACATTTGGATTTTATCATTTGAGTTTTTTGTTACTTGTATCTTATTTCTTAGTCACTAATTTATATGTAAATTCAATCCACTCTCATCTAAATTAAGAAAAATATCTCCTTGCCAATCTGTCCGCCAAATAGTGCTAGAACTAACTCTCTCCAGCTTACTCAAAATACGCCTTGAAGGATGTCCATATTTATTATTCAACCCACAAGAAGCTATAGCATCATGAGGACTAACAATTTTGATAAAATCTTGTGATGAAGAGCTATCACTCCCATGATGACCCAACTTCAAAATGTCTACATCTAGTTGATTATCATAAGTTGCTATTAGATATTTTTCTAATTCTGTTTCAGTATCTCCCATAAACAACATACTCTTATCCAAATAAGCTAATTTGAAAACAATTGAAGTATTATTATCATTGGCTTCTAATTTGGAATTAGGAATATTTTTGTTATCTCTAAGAGAATGATCAGGATACAAAATATGCAAAGTTGTACTTGCAATATTCCAAACCTCCTCTTTTGTAACTTCTGTATAATTAGCTTTTTCATTTTGGACAGCCAATTGAAAAGCTTCCCACATTTGGTCTCCTTTCTTTTCTAAACCATTGTAAACAATATTTTTGACATCAAAACGATTTAGAACCTCTGTACAACCACCATAATGGTCCAAATCTGGGTGTGTAACCAATAGATAATCAATCACATGGTCATAATAGGGCATAACACGCCCTAAAGCCTCCAAAATACGCCCATCAATAGCACAATCCACCAACATTTGTTCACCATCAGGAAATTCTATAAAGCTAGCATCACCTTGACCAATATCCAAATAAGTTACTTTTAGACCTTTATTTATACTTTTTTCAACAACTTCTTGATTTTTTTGTTCTAAATTAATTTGTTGTTTATCTTTCTTAACCAAAAAAAGCATTGACAAAACTATAATCAAAATTAAAAAAAGAATCAACTGAATTTTTTTCATATTTTTTTCTTTTTTAAATTTTGATAAACAAAATAAACTAGCAATAAATAACTACCAAACATCACCCACAAAGAAAATCTGAAATCAATAGTAGCAAAAGACAAATTGGCAAAAAAAGTTACCACGACAACAATATACTTCATCATTACAAAAGATAACCAAGACAAAATTTTGGCTAAAGGCAAAAAAACAAAACTAGTAACCAAAACAAAAAAACCACCAAACATAATCCACGGCAAAATCCACAAAATAAGAATATTGACAATTGGTGCCACAATAGACAGACGATTGAATTGATAAAGTATCAGTGGCAAAGTAGCCATAATAGCACTAAGTGTTGTTAGCAAAGATTCTTTGACGCCAAATAATTCTGGCATTTTCTCAAAATATTTCTCCAAAATTGGCACAAGATAAATCAGTCCTAAAGTAGCAACAAAAGACAGTTGAAAACCCACGTCCCAAACCAAAATATAAGGATTTTGCAAAGTCATCATAGTGGCTGTCAAAACCATTACACTAGCAATATTGGCTTTACGACCAATCTGCTTAGTCAACAAAACTATTACACCCATAATCCCCGCTCTCACGACTGAAGCACTTGCCCCAGCAAAAATTACAAAGATAAAAATACCAAAAACAATCAACCAAAAAGCTTTTTTACGGGGAATATAAAGTCTAGTACAAAAAGCAATCAAAATTGTGGAAACAATCGTAATATTGTAACCAGAAATAGCTACAATATGTGTAACACCTGTCCGACTAAACAAATCATTCAAAGTACCCAGTCCGCCACGATAACCATAAAGTAAACCGGCCATAAAGCTAGCATAAGGCTCATGCCATAACACATTTATTTTTTGAGCAACAATATTTTTGAAATCAAAAATTTTTCCCAAGAAAAAATTACCACTATTGTCCCCTATTTTGTCAATTTGACTAGGAACACAATCAACAAAGACACTATACCTAGCCAAATATTTGTCATAACGAAAATCTTTTATTGGTTCTGGTTTTTGTAATAAGCAAGTAATTCTTAGTTTGTCCCCATATTGATAACGAGGATAAAGACTAGATTTAAAATAAAAATTACCATCTATAACAATCTTCTTATAACTTAATTTTTCGTCATTCAAAAACTGTGCTGACACAATATAACGCACGCCATCAAGACGGACATCTGGTTCACTGCTTACAAAACCTTCTAATACTTTTGTTTCTCCAGAAAAAAATACTAAATTTTTGTCATTGTTAGCAGGAATAGTCATCAAATAACGCCAAGATCCTAACACAAAAAATAACAGACACAAAAATAAAAAACGTGTATAAATATTATTCCAAAAAATAATCACAAAACTACACAAAACTACAATCAAAACAGACAAAAATAAAAAACTAAATTGCCAGTCAAAAATAGAAAATAAAATTACAGCCAACAAAAAAGAAAAACAGTACAAAAAAAATGTCCTGTTTTTTGACGCTAAAATTTGTTTCATATTCCTTTTTTAGTTACAAATTGTACTACATTGAGACAGGATATAACAAAAAATAGTGTAACTTTAGAAAAAAATACTTTTTATTTCAATACAATCAAAATCAATTACCAAAATCATCTAAATAAATATCTTCACCACTATCAGTAGTAAATTTACGTTTGCCATCATTTTTATTTGTGGTCTGAATAATTTCATCAATTGGTAAATTCAAAATATTTTCCATTGGCAAATTAGATGGAGGCTCAGCAGCTTTTGTTTCAGCTTTTTGTACCAAAGGTGTTTTGACATAAGACATTGGAAAATGCCATAAAGTAGCCAATTCTTCAATATTAAAAACTATAGCTTTGGCACCGACATTCATTTTTCTTTTGACATAAGCTTTCAACAAATCATTTTTTTGTCTAACTATTGCTTTTGCACCACGTACATCAGTTGAAGACTTAACAACAAGAGAATTGGATGTTGGGCTATTGAATTGATTGATAGCACCGACCAAAGCATTGACACCTCTTTCTCTCTTGAATACTTCTTTTCTGGCTACATAAACTGCGCGTAATTTTGTTTTTAGACCTATTTTACTAATTTTTGCTTCCATAGCTTCCACAATTTTTTGTTGTCCTGGTGTCAAATATTTGATTTGATTTTTTTCTTCTTTACTAACAGTGGCTTTGACATCACCTAAACCGCGTTCAGACCCAGTAATTTGAGCATTGAATTCTTCAAAACTCTTACCAAACTCTTTGGTCAAAAAATTGTCTGTAACAAAAGATAAAGCATTTTTTTTGGAAGCTGGTTTTTCACCAATTATTTCTTTTATTTTTGCTATAGATTTTTCCTTCCAACTATTGTCAACTGGCTCTATCAAAATTTGAAACCACATTTGTTCTCCAATACCAATACGAGTAAAACTCTCCAAAAAAGTACCCATAGGATCTTTGAGTACAGTATCCTTGGAAATATTGTGTTCAAAATCGCGATAGCTACGCAATGGATATGCAAAATCTTCGGACAAAGTAAAATCCCCTATCCAAATATCATATTCATTATTAGGATATTTTTGGGGAACAGTAGTAACATAGTCTTCTACTTCAGTAATTTCGGCATCAGGATATTGGGCATAGACAGATGATTCTACCAAATCTCTAAATTTTTCTTCTGTCCTAATCAAAAATTGAATATAACCTTCAATACTCACAATCTCTAGACTAAAACCTCTTTGTTTGAATCCTTCACGAAATTTGTCACGAAGATCAGGTTTGCTAAAGGCTCCTGACAAATTGGCAAACATTTGTTCTACTGCCAAAGGTGTTTGAATATTTTCTGGTGGAATATCAATAGCCAAAACCATAAATTTCCATTTGGAAGTATTTCTAGTATCTTGAATATGGTCAGTATAAAAAATGACTATAGCAAAAGCTAAAAGCCAAACAAAAACTATCCAACCAAAAATAGCAAATAACTTAGATACTATTGTCCAAGTAGGTTGAGTAAAAAAATTAGCTAAAACATTTAGATAATCACCAAAAGAAGTAAAGTCCATATATTAATTAAACATCTAATAATTTGTAGATAAGTGGGAAAAGCACTATAAGACCTAAAAATAGCCAAAACCAACCAAGAGTTCCAGCTACATATCCAGCAAAATAAACCAATGCTAATAATATTATTACCAAAGTAGTAATAAGTACACGTAAAAAATTATCACTCATATAAAAAAATTAGAATAGTATTAAGATTATTATAGCACAAAAAAAAAATTCCCGAAACTACGAGAATTTTTGGATATACAAAAATCTTATTTTTTAGACATCTTTTGCCAGACAACTAACATTGGACTAGCCAAGAAAATAGATGAATAAGTACCTAAGAAAATACCAATAATAAGTGCTAATGAAAAATAATGAATACTACCACCACCAAACAAAAACATAGCAAATAAAACCAACAAAACTGTAAAAGAAGTATTTATAGAACGAGAAAGAGTTTGTTTTATACCTTTGTTTACTACTTCATCAAATTTTTCATAACCATACTTAATCAAATTTTCACGAATACGATCAAAGACTATAATAGTATCATTGACAGAATAACCAAAGACAGTAAGCATAGCTACCACGAAAGGAATATCTACTTCTACGCCATAAAACTTACCAAGTAAGGCAAAAACACCAATGGTACCTACAACATCATGAACAAGAGCAATCACAGCCGTCACACCATATTTCCAGGAAGAAACAGGCTTAGCTACTTTACGAAAAGCATAAGCAATAAACAAGACAATAGCCAGAACCACAGCAATAACTACTTCTATAGATCTTTTTTGTAATTGTAAACCAACAGCTGGACCAATAGTTTCAATGCGATCTTCTATTAATCTATTTTCTACAACATCAGAATTTTGGTCTATAGCGCTAATTGTACTAGTTGTACTAGTTGTGCTAGTCGTCGTAACAACAGCAGTGGTACTACTGACTGTGGTAGTTTTTATATCCAACAATTTAGTATCATTATTGTCACTAGTCACAGACAAACCAGAATCTTTGATTACTTCAAATTTATCACGTAACTTTTGTAAAATAGCTTTGTGTTCATCTTCAGAAATAAATTTCATTTTTAGGATATAGCCATTGTCTTCTGTTGTCTGAACAAGTACATTTCCATATGTATTATCTGCAAATTCAGCTTGCATATCACTAAAAGCTGGTCTATCCCCAGTAAAACTAAGCTCTAAAATAGATCCACCAGTAAAATCAATACCCGGTTTCAATCCAAAAAGTAATACAAATAAAATACTCAAACCTATCCACACACCAGAGATGGTAAAAAATATATTTCTTTTTCCGACAATATTAAGCATATTTTTATTTTTGTTCTTTATTAATAAAAGTACCCAAAAAAAGCCAACCACCGTCACGCTTTTTGAACCAAGGTACAACGAATCTAAGTAATACTCTAGTAACAGTAATAGCACTAAACATAGACAACAAAACACCAATTCCTAGAGTAACAGCAAAACCTTGAACAAAACTGGTGCCAAACCAAATAAGCAATATACAGGTAATAAGTGTAGAAATATTACTATCACGAATAGAAGACCAAGCTCGTTTGAAGCCTTCTTCTACACCAGCTTTGAGACTTTTACCAGATATTAATTCTTCCTTCAGACGTTCAAAAATAAGTA
Source organism: Candidatus Magasanikbacteria bacterium CG1_02_32_51 (assembly GCA_001871435.1). GTDB lineage: Bacteria > Patescibacteriota > Patescibacteriia > Magasanikbacterales > UBA922 > UBA1557. The sequence continues at coordinate 19,666 of MNVC01000001.1, read as the reverse complement.
CATTAGCATCTATAGCCATACCAATAGATATAATAAAACCAGCAATACCCGCCAAAGAAAGAGTTACACCAATTAACTTGAACAAAGCCAAAGTCAAAGTAATATAAAGTGCTAAAGCAATTACAGACAACAAACCTGGTAACCGATAATAGATAAGCATAAAAATCATTACCAGTAATACTCCAACAATACCTGCAAAAAGACTAGCCTGAACAGACTTAGCACCAAGAGTAGCACCCACAGTTTGTTGGGAAATAAGATTGACAGGCACTGGCAAAGCTCCAGCATTCAATCTCTGAGAAAGTAACTTAGCATCTTGCAAATTGAAACTACCAGTTATGACAGCTCGTCCATCAGTGATAGCCGTCTGAACATTAGGTGCACTAATAATATCATTATCCAAAAATATAGCCACTTGCTTACCAACATTACGTTTGGTAATATCAGCAAACAAATCTTTACCATCATCATCAAAATTGAGAGCAACTTGAATAGCTCCAGTCTGTTGGTCACTTACTACTTCCGAATGTTTCAAATTTTTACCAGAAAGATCAGTATTTTTCCAAGGATCTTGTGGTGGCAAAATATCAGTAGCTTTTTCTGTTTTTACCAAAATTCTCCAAATTTCATATTCTTTGGTATTTCTTTCATCTTTTTTATAAATAACATGATAACCAAAGGCTGTTTCTACAGGTCCAATAATTTGTCCTTTTTGAGCATCAAAAGTAGCTTTTTCAAATTCTGGAATCATTTGACCAGTACCAAACCAACCCAAATCTCCATTATTTTGAGCGACACTAGGATCAGTAGAATTGTCCTTGGCTAATTGTTCAAAATTATCAGCATTAGCTTGATTGTAAATTTCTTGTGCTTTAGCCAAAGCTTCTTCTTTGGTATATTGTTCATTATTACAATTTTGTGAACCAAGATAACAAATCAAAATATGACTAGCTTGTACTTCTTTTTCACCATCACGTTCAGTACCTCTTTTCAAAATATTAAAACCTTCAGTACTAGTTACCAAAGTTTTACTTATATCACCTTCTTTGACAGTCTGAGCCCAAATAAAAAGTTCGGCATAGGGATATTTGGTATTTACATAATTCAAATAACCTCCATTATTTTTACTAGTTTCATCTTCAGAACTTTCTTTGGCAACATCTTCAAAATTTATTCCATCTTTTATTTTTTTCAACAAGTCTGTAGCTTTTACTTTGGCATCGACATTGAAAGTATCAATCTGTTTTTGTTCTTCAGCTGTCAATTCACGAGGTGGAGCATCATTTATTTCTTTGAATTCCAAAATAGGTGTAGCCCCAATCATAGAAATTGCTTGTTCAACATCAGACACACCTGGTAATTCTACAATTATACGACGATCTTTACCAACTTGGGCGGTCTGGACTTGTGCCTCTGAAACACCAATACCATTTATTCTTTTTTCTATTACATCACGAACACCTTCTACAGCCGAAGCCTCTTCTCCAGCAGGAATGTTACTAACATCAGCTTCATAAACTAGATGAGCACCACCTTGTAAATCTAGACCCAAACGAAAATCACGTTCTGTTATACGTGGCAAACCTAAATGGACATTATTATTTGCCCAATCAATACCCTTGTTGAATAATTGTGGTGCAACAAAAATACTAGATGCAAAAAGTAAAGCAATGATACCAAAAATTCCCCATCTTATTTTCCCACGAATATTTGCTTTTGTCATAATTTTACTTAGCTCCCGAAACAAGTCGAGAAATTATTTGTAATTCTAAAAGCTCTTAGCAAGATATACTATATATAATATACCTTGTTCAAAAAACATTGTAAATTCTTTGTCTAACAAAGAACATCCAAGTGGAGACTATTGTACTTGTTTTTAAAGAAAACGTCAAGGTTAGTTAATAACAAGAAAAAATTGACAAAATTCTTGTAGCTATAAACTTATTTATATACAAACCCAATTTTACTTTTTAAATATTTTATGTTAATTTTTATATATCCAACTGGAGGAGTTGGCCAAGTTCCCCAAAAAAGGATCACGGAGGTTTTTTACATGAAGAAAATACCAGACAAACTTGTCTTTTGGACAAATCCTATTACAGGTTTACACTTGAGTTTTGGAGAGATAGAATTTCTCCTCAACTCAGGTTCCAACAACATCAACATCTACGATGACATGCAACAAATTGCCATCGTCCACATCAATCTTGAAGATGATGCCTACAATCACTTGGCGTCACTCATGGTTGAAGCTTATGAAGCCGAGAATCCCCATAAGACTATTGGCTTCGCACTTGAGTTGATGTTTGAAAATTCATTCAAGATTGGATTCAATAAATCCAGAAAAAACCCCTGGATGGAGGTCTCAGATCTGGGTGAGGACGATTTTGCAGTACTTCCACAGTACCACGAAAGTGTTACTCCACTGAACAAAGCAATCAAGAACATTGTCAAAGAATGTTTCTTGGTTGGGTTTACAACTGCAAAAGAAAACTCAAACATGGACATTCATGAACAAATGCCACAGTTTGACCCTGCGGACTACAAATGAAGGGAACTTCCCCCTACACCGACGACACTGCATAACACTACATGCGTGTCGTCGGCTGGGGAATCTTCATCAAAAAAATACAAAACAAAAACTTCCATATTGATGGAAGTTAATTTAATAATATACGGATGCGGAGTTTTGGACAGACCCCGCGGAACTGTTGGTGTAAATTAGCTACAAAAAGGCTTGAACACACAATTGTCATACACAGAGAAGATTTCGTACCAATACTTTTCAGTCTCAAACTTTCCCCTGTGTGTTTTGACGAGATTTGAAATCAAGTCTTTCAACACCAGTCGGATATCGTCATCCTCTCCGACTTCGTTATTTCTTCCACTCAGATAAACTCTGAAGGAGCTGTCACTACAACCATTGAGTACATACATACGCCCCATATGACGATGGGTGATGTAATCATGACTCTTTGGAACAGACATCACAAACCCAGTTATCATTACTCACCTCCAATGAGTTGAAATAGCTAGAAGTTACTCCTTTTGATTTGCTTCTAATCTTGGATTGTACAAAAAACTCTATCATACAATCATACAATTTGACAAGTGTGTGTACAAAAAAACTCTCGTTAAAACGAGAGTTTTTTATAAAAGTTAAAAATTAATAATTACTTCCCATGACAATGTTTATATTTTTTTGGAGTTCCATCCTCTTTAGTCGCTCCACAAGGACAAGGATTATTACGTCCAACTTTGTGACCTTCTTCATCTTTCACTTTACCTTCTACAATCCCGGCTTCAGCATTACTAGTTTTTTGAGCACCTTTCAAAGTCATTTTGTCTTCAGCCATGATACTTGGTGCCAATTGCAGACCAATATTTATCTTAAAAAAAGTATAGACAACTTCTTTTTGAATATTAGACAATAATTGATTAAAAAGATGAAAACTTTCTTGTTTGTATTCCACAAGTGGATCACGCTGACCATAACCACGCAAACCAATCCCCGTACGCAAATAATCTATAGCTACCAAATACTCCACCCAAAGGTTATCAATAGTACGAAGTAAAACACTCTTTTGTAATTCAGCAATTACTTTTGTTTTATCTTCTTCTGTGGTGATTTGTTCTTGAATAATTTTGGTCATTTCTAAATATTGATGTCTAGCTTTGGCCAACAAAAATTCTACCAATTTGTCACGACGTTCTACTTCACTAATATTTAATTCTGAACTATCTTTACCCAAATCCAAAATAATTTTTTTGTCTTCAATAGACAATGGAAAAATAGTCTTGATAGTTTCATAAATTTCTTGTGTATTCCATTGTGTATCATCTTCAGTATTAGTATGAAAAGAAACAATAAATTCTATTTCAGCTTCAATCATTTCCATAATCATTTCATGAAGTGACAAAGTTTGTTCCCTAGTTTTTATTATTTCTGATTTTTTTTCTTCAAAATCTTTTTTGTCTTCTATTACAGCAATGCCTTTTATTTCTTTTTCAGCTAAATTCAAAACGTGACGGCGTTTATTATAAATTACACCACGTTGTTTGTTTAAAACATCATCATACTCAAGTAAATGTTTACGAGTATCAAAATGATGAGACTCAACTTTTTTCTGAGCACTCTCAAGCATCTTAGTAATAAACTTTTGTTCAATTGGCATATCTTCTGGTACATTGAATCTAGTCATCACGTTTTTCAGTCTATCCCCTGCAAAAATACGCATCAAATCATCATCAGTGGAAACAAAAAATTGTGTCTCACCAGGATCACCCTGACGAGCACTACGGCCACGAAGCTGATTGTCAATACGACGAGACTCATGACGCTCAGTACCAAGTACAAACAGACCACCAGCATTTTTTACTTTTTCAAAAGTATCTTTGGCAAAAGGTACACCACCAAGCTTGATATCTACACCACGACCAGCCATATTAGTAGCCAGAGTTACAGCCCCAGGACGACCAGCTTGAGCAATAATTTCACCTTCGCGTTCATGATTCTTAGCATTCAAGACTTCATGTTGAATACCATTGATTGTCAAAAACTGACTTAAATATTCATTTTTTTCTACAGAAATTGTACCAATAAGTACTGGCTGACCTTTGACTTGACATTCTTTTATTTTTTCAACAATGGCTCTATTTTTGCCTTGTTCATTTTTGTAAATTCTATCTGAAAAATCTACACGAACATCAGGCTTGTTGGTAGGGACTACCAATACTTCTAAACCATAAATCTTAAAAAATTCTTCTTCCTCAGTCTTAGCAGTACCAGTCATACCAGACAATTTATCATACATACGAAAAAGATTTTGAAAAGTAATAGTAGCCAAAGTACGACTTTCACGTTGAATTTTGACATTTTCTTTGGCTTCAATTGCTTGATGTAAACCTTCAGAATAACGACGACCTGGCATTTTACGTCCAGTAAACTCATCAATAATAATTATTTCACCATTGTCCACAATATAATCTTTGTCTCGTTTGAAAAGTACTTCAGCTTTTAGAGCTTGCTCAATATGATGGACAAGGGCGATTCCACCCTCCACATATAAATTTTCTACATTCAACCATTTTTCAAATTTGGTAATACCCACATCTGTAAGAGTAGCACTACGTATTTTTTCATCAACATTATAATCTTCATTTTCTTTTAGTTGTTTTGTCCAAGTAGCAAAATGATAATATTGTTCAGTAGCTTCTTCGGCTGGAGCAGAAATAATAAGTGGAGTACGAGCTTCATCAATAAGAATAGAATCAATTTCATCAATTATACAATAATGCATTTCATTACCAGGACGCATCACCATTTCCTCAATTGTTTGAACCATATTATCACGAAGATAATCAAAGCCATATTCATTGTTGGTACCATAAGTAACATCACAAGCATAAGCTTCTTGACGAGAAGAAGGTCTTAAAAATTCATTTTCTATTTTGAAACTTTCAGCTTCAATTTCTTCAGTACTGATTTCTTCTGGTCTAATTACTGAAGAATCATAAACAAAAGAAACACGTTGATTTTGGATAACACCCACAGTCAAACCCAAAAAATCATAAATCTTGGCCATCCAAACAGCATCACGTTTGGCCAAATAATCATTGACAGTAACCACATGTACACCTTTGCCTTCCAAAGCATTTAGATACACTGCTAAAGTAGAAGTAAGAGTCTTGCCTTCACCAGTACGCATTTCAGCAATTTTGCCTTTGTGCAAAGACGCACCACCAATCATCTGGACATCATAATGACGCATACCCAAAGTACGCTTGGCAGTTTCACGAACTACAGCAAAAGCTTCAGTCAAAAGACTATCCAAAGATTCACCTTTTTCAATTCTTTTTTTAAATTCTGATGTTTTATTTTTCAATTCTTGATCAGGTAATTTTTCATATTCTGATTCCAAAATATTTACACCCTCTACCAAAGCTTGAAATTTCTTGAGCTCCTTTTTATTGCCATCAGGAAATATTTTTTCTAAAAAAGACATATTTTTATTTATTTTTTTCTGTTTAAAAAGCTGGCCTAGTGTACCAGCTTTTAAGACTTTTGTCTATATCAGTCAGAAAAGTAATAAAAAAACTTTTTATTTAATCTGCAAAGTAATCTTCAATCATTTTGAACAAATTACTTAAACTTACTTTTATAAATCTTTTATAAATTATTGGGATTCTATTAAAATCTCTGTCATTATAAGGTTGTACACCATTTTGAACTTTTTGTTCTGATACGATAGATTTTAAATTTTCCAAACTTTTTTCTATTTCTTGAAGTTTTGTAAAAATTTCATAAACTCTAGAAGCCATATGTATTTTAGGCAATTCTTGATTAAGTTTTGCCAAAGCAGAAATACTAGAAAAATTGTCTAAATTATTTTCTTGTTCTAAATTTTTTCCTAAAAATAATTTTCCAATTTCTTCTCCGTTCTTTTTGATTAGATTGTCATCTGTAATAATATTTTCAACTTTGGTATCTATCAAAAAACTATCAAAAAGAGTTTGAAAAAGTTTTTGTAATTTTTTTTTGGATTCAACAGCCACCTTGATAGCTTCCCCTACATCATACATTATAATTTTATCTTGATTATCAGAAAATTTATTTTTTTTTATAATTAGTTTGGTATTTTTGTCATTATATATTAATCCCTCAATATTATAGCCAATAATAGGAATTATAATTTTTTCAATATAGTTTGAAAAAACTTCTTTGATTTGTTCTAAATTATTTTCCACTTCTTCTTTCAATTCTTTTTTTTCACCAAGCAAGACATGAAAAGAAGGTTCAACATTAGACTCTTTAATCATAAAAATTACATTTTATAACCTTTTTGTTGACGCAAAATTCCTTTATCTTTGTCTCTCATCTTTCCTTTTAATTTGTCCAATTCTACTTTCATATGATCTTTAACTTTGTCAATTGCTTTGTACAAATCTTCAGAATTTTTACTAACACGAATTAGTTTACCAGGCACTGCCAAGTTTACTTCTGCAAAAAAAGGTTTAGCCTTATTTTGAGAATCCAAACCAATTTCAACATCAGCATTTTGAATATTATCAAAATAATGTTCCATTGCTTGTACTTTTTCCATTGTATATTCACGAATAGCCTCAGTCAAATCTATATTTGTGGCCTTGATATTTATTTTCATATGCTTAACAGTTAAGAATTATTTAATTTTTTAGGTATTAATACGCAATTATAGATCTATTTCTTGTACTTCCTCTTCTAGATTAATCTTAAATTTATTATACACTTTTTCTTTTATTTCTTCAATCAAATTTTTGACATCAACAAAAGTCGCTCCACCCAGATTGATAATGAAATTGCCATGTTTTTCACTCACTTGTGCTTGACCAACTTTGTCACCCTTAGCCCCAGATTGTTCAATCATCCAGCCAGCAGAAATAACAAGTTTACCAACAAAAAGCTCTGGTATATCTTCCCCATTTTCTTTTTTCCATTTCTCTACGCTTACATTTTTGAAAATGCATCCTGAGGAAGCAAAACCTTGTGGCTGAGTACTATTACGATATTGAATATTTTCCAGAGCTTTTTTCATCAAATCTTTACTTTTTATTGTACTTTTCTGCAATTGTAACCAAACGCGTAAAACTACATCATTATTGTGTTTGAAAGCACTATCACGATAAACAAATTCGCATTCTTTATTATTCAATTCCAAAATTTCTCCTTGTCTAAATACTTCCACTTTCAACAAATTTGTACTCATATCACCACCCATTGCTCCAGCATTGCCATGCACTGCCCCACCAATAGTCCCAGGAATACCTATTCCCCACTCAAACCCAGTCAAACCTAACTTGACACTCTCTCGTGCCACAGCCACAGTAACACATCCAGCATCAACAAGCAAAACATTATTTTCTAAAAGTTTAATTTCTTGATTAGCAATTTTTATTACTACACCATCAAAAGTCTCATCACCCCAAAGTACATTACTACCACCACCAAGAATAATAAACTCCACGTTTTCTTCACGTAAAAACTGCAAAACCTTTATTAGTTTGTCAGTTTTATCAATTAGAATAAAATATTTGACCGAACCACCAAATTTGAAAGTGGTATGTTTTGCCAAAGACTCGTTTATTTTTACTTTTCCGTATTTTTTTAAGTTTGTATAAATTTGATCCATATTTTTATTCTGAGCGAAGCGAGGAATCTTTCCTAAGAAAAAACTACATCAACTTGATTTTTTTACACTTTTAGACTATACTCGCTATAAATAAATTGCTAAATTATAAGTTTATTTTGATAAAGATCCCAACGCCGTGCTTCGCCGGCTCAGGATGACAAAAACACTATGCAAGATATCTTAACACAAAATCCTATTATCTATATAACCCGTGACATTGAACGGGCTCTTGGTTTTACTTTGGATAATCCTTCTTATTACATTATCTCAAATAGTAACACATTTGCCAAGAAAATAGCTACTGACAAAACAAACATTTTGCTAATTGAAGCAGAAAAACAACTAGATACTTGGGAACTTTTACAAAATAAACAAACCAAAGATTTCATCAACAAAATATCCACCTCTGCAAAAGCTACTGTGGACAAGAATAATCCCCAGATTTTGGTTTTCAAAAATACCAAACAGATAGAAAAAATTTGTGCTGACAACAATTGGAAATTACTCAACCCTTCAGCCCAATTAGCTACTACCATAGAAGAAAAAATTTCCCAAATAAAATGGCTAGGAGACAAAGCCAAATTTTTGCCTGAACACAAAGTAGATATTTGTAAAAATATCAATTTTAAAAATGAAAAATTCATTTTACAATTCAATCAATCACACACTGGCAGTGGCACAATTCTTGTGGAATCACAAAAACAATTGACAGAAATAAAAAATAAATTTCCAATACGTGAAGTAAAGGTTACCAAATTTATTGATGGCTTACTTTTGACTAACAACAATATTGTAACTAACCAAGAAATTATTTTGGGAAATATTAGTTATCAGATTACAGGACTTGAGCCATTTACCAATAATAAATTCTCAACTATCGGCAATGACTGGGGTTTGGCACACAAAATTCTAAATGACAAACAATTAGTCAAATACCAAGAAATTGTAGAAGCTGTAGGCAAAAAGATGCAAACCGAAAATTGGCGAGGACTCTTTGGTGTAGATATTATTTTGGAAAAAGATTCAGACAATTTATATTTGATTGAAATCAATGCTCGTCAACCAGCCAGCACCACGTTTGAATCACAGTTGCAAATAGCAAACAAAAAATCTGACAATGAAATTACCACTTTTGAAGCTCATCTACTCGCATTACTAAACAAAAATTTTGCAGATAAGAAATTAATTGAAATAACTGATGGTGCTCAAATAATTTTTAGAAAAAATAAAGAATTAAAAGAAAAACAATTACAAACAATTAAAACTAATCTAGAAAAAGAAAATTTTACAGTTATTAAATATGACAATCAAAAGGCCAATTCTGATCTCTTGAGAATCCAAAGCAAACAATCAATAATGGAAAACCATAATAAATTTAATAAAACAGGCAAAAAGATAGCCGACAATTTGACAATAGAACAATCTGACAATGAAACAATAGTACAAAATATAATTAATCACTATCTAAATCTAAAAATTGGCAACACAACTGTAAATTGTCCTTATTTCAACAACAGGAGATCACAAGTTCGTGGAGCTCTTGCGGTTCTTGTTGGCAAAGGTAGTCCAAAAGATCTTGAGGAAGAAGCACAGATAATTTCTCTTAAAGAGAGGGTGGAATTAAATGATTTGACAACTGAAAAAATAAAAGAATTTCTAGTAGAAAATAATTTAGGCATAGATTGTTCTGGCTTTGTCTATTATTGTTTAGATGCTTTAGTACAAGAAAAGAAAAACAAAAAACTAAGACAAATAATCCATTTTCCTCTTGCCAAAAATATCTTACGCAAAATAATTTGTTGTCTTCGTCCTACTGAAAATTTTGGTGTAACAAGTCTGGCACACCAAAGCAACAGTCAAAAAGTAAATCTGAAAGATATACAATCTGGTGATTTTATAATTTTCTTAGGTAGTGGACCAAAGGAAGATTACAACCATGTCATGTTTGTAGAAAATATTACTATTGAAAATAACAAACCAAAAATTATTCATTATATCCACGCTTACAAATGGCCAAGTGACGGACAATACAATCATGGCGTCAGACGTGGTACAATTGAAATTGTAAATTTGGAAAAAAATATTTTGGAACAAGAATGGTTGGAACAAGAAAAAATAGCAAAAGAAAATTGGACTTTTGTCCAAGCCAAAAGTGCCAAAGAAATTTTTGTAGGAAGATTGAAAAACACATAATAATATACCAACACAAATAAAAAACAATCTTTAGATTGTTTTTTATTTGCATCCGAAAATCCGTATTATTTATATATCAGTATTTTACTGTAAATTTATCTTTACATCAAGGTTTTTTTCGTAGCTACTTATATCATTGGTATAGACTTGCATTAAAAAATCATTTGAACCAACAACTCCAGAAATAGGGTCTAACATACCACCAGTCAAAATTAGTTCATAATGCGCTTTTTTAGTATTAGTCGTAACTGAAATATCTTTTGCAGACAAAGTAGCAAAAGTAAATCCTAGTTTTATCCAAGAAGATTTCTGTTCTTCGGTCAAATTAGTCATAGAAAATACAGCATAAACAATGGCATCGTTTTTATTTTTTTGAGCAAAAATAATTCTCTTTTTGTTGGTAATCTTGATAATAGGATGTCTCAAAAAAGTATAACTTTTACGGGTTGAACTAGAATTTATAATAGAAAATTGTTTGTGTATTAAAGAAGCAGGCTCTTCCTCAAAAATAACTTTTTCTCCTTCTTCAAAAGGAAAATTACTAAATAACTTAGTTTTTTTAAAACGACTCAATAAAATTATACCAATAAAAACAAAAATTATTATCAAAATTAAATTAAAATTCATATCAAAAAAATTAATAATTAAAAACAGCTTTATTATACTATAAAATAATTTTATAAGCAAAGACAAAAAACTTGATTTTAGAGAATTTTTATGATAATATAAATTTCATAAAATTATGATTATACAGTCAGAATCACTACAAATGCTTAGACAGGCCATTTTCTTTGGTCTAGTTTCGTGTGTCTTGGCTTTCCTCTGGGCACCAGTACTCACCAAAATAATGTACAAATACAAACTTACTAGAAGATCAGAATTTGACCAAACACTTGCTATGGTAGATAGAAAAAATAAAGTTGGAGTACCAATGATGGGTGGGCTATTAGTAATTATTACTGTTGCTGTCATTACTATGCTTTTCAATTGGGAAAGAAAATTCACTTGGGTGCCTATTGGTGTAATGTTACTTTCAGCTTTACTTGGTGGAATTGATGACGTCCTAAATATTTATGGACACACAAGACGTAGCCGAAAATTGAAACAAATTTTGTCTCTTATCCGTGTACACAAAGATTGGAAAATGCGTGTCTGGTATATTATTACACTACCTTGGTCACTTTTCAAACGTACTTCCGCTTGGTTGTCACGTCATCCTGGCAAAGGAATACATGTTCACGAAAAATTATTATTACAATTCACGGCTGGAGCAATTACAGCTTGGTGGATTTATTTTAAACTTGGAGCAAGTTGGCGAGAAATACATCTCCCTTTTGATGGTTTTATAAATATTGGTTGGTGGATTATTCCACTTATTATTTTCTTTGTGATGTTTACTGCCAACGCTGTCAATGTAGCAGATGGCATGGATGGTCTAGCTGGTGGATCACTTATTATTACTTTTACAGCCTTGACTCTTTTGAGTTGGATTGAAGGTTTCAAAGAAATTGCTTTTCTAAATGCTACTACAGTTGGCGCTCTTATCACTTATACTTATTTCAATATCAAACCTGCTCGTTTCCAAATGGGTGATGTGGGATCGCTAGGTTTAGGATCATTATTAGCCATCAACGCTATTGTTATGAATCAAATGTTACTTTTACCATTATTTGCTTTTATTTTTTATGCAGAAATTTTGAGTGTCATTATCCAAATTCTTGGTCGTCATCTACTTGGCAAAAGAATCTTTAAAATGGCACCAATTCATTATCATTTTGAATTGTTTGGTTGGAAAGAAGAAAAAATTGTCATGCGTTTTTGGCTCATTCACGCTATTTTTGTAGTTTTTGGACTTTGGGTATCTCTTTACTAAGCAGAATAAGTACTAAGCAGAATAGGCAGAATAACTATATTGAAATATCATTTAATATTAGCAAGAGATTTAAATTACATATCAAAAGAAAGATACAGCTTCATTTTTACAAAAGCTGAAGAAGCTGGTAGATTATTATATGGCTGGATAAAAAGCCAAAAACAATATTTATAACTTATTCTGCATATTCTGCTTAATTGTTATTCTGCTTTATGAATAAATATCTAAAATTTGATGAACTGACAATCAATGACTTTTCAGACAAAAATATTAACAGCCTTTATAATGAAGGCTTCGTTTTTACTAGAATTAAAAAAGGTTACATGAATCAAACCAGAAGTGTTCGCCTAAATTTATCACAATTTGAATTATCATCAGAAAACAGACGCGTCTTGCATAAAATAGAAAACTTTATTTTAGAAGTAAAAGATTTGCCTTTATCAAACTATCATTGGTCAATTGGCAAACTAGCCAAAGATTTCTATAAAATAAAATTTGGCGAAGGAGTTTTCTCAGCCAACAAAGTCAAAGAAATTTTGACCACAGAACAAAACTTCAATAAACTTTTTGTTTATAAAATAGAAGACAAAGAGATTGGTTATTGTATTGTACAAGAAACTAATGAAATTATTCACTACAGTTATCCATTTTATAATTTAAAAAACGATACTTCAAACATTGGTATGGATATGATGTTAAATGCAATAATTTATGCCCAAAAAAATAATAAAAAATATATTTATCTTGGTTCATTTCAACGACAAACAGATACTTACAAATTGCAATTTAAAGGATTAGAATGGTTTGATGGTGAAAAGTGGAGTGAGGATTTGGAAGAATTGAAAAAATTATTAAAAGATAAGTAAATAGCAAATCCAGCAAAAAAAGCAGAACCAGCTAACTTTAGAAAAGTTTTATGTCAAAAATAAAATCTTTTACAGAAATAACGGCTTGAAAAAAATCTCACGAGTTAATACTATATGTCTATAAAATTACCAATGATTATCCGAAAGAAGAATTATATGGTTTAACTAGCCAAAGTAGACGTGCCTCAGCTTCTGTGCCTGCAAACATTGTAGAAGGATTCAGAAGAAAAGACTTGAAAGATAGTGTAAGATTCTATAATATAGCAGAAGCATCTTTAGATGAGTTAAAATATCATTTGATCTTAGCTAAAGATTTAAAATACATGTCAAAAGATAGATACGAATTTATAAATAAAAAAATAGAAGAAACCTCCAAAACTCTTTATGGTTGGATAAAAAGTCAAAGATGTTTCTTATAATAAAAAGCTGGATCTGCTGTCTCTGTTGATTCTGCTGAATAGCTTTAATTATGAAAAAACACATACATTTTATTGGAATTTGTGGAGTAGCAATGAGTGCCCTTGCCATTGCCTTTCACAAAAAAGGCTACATTGTCACTGGCTCTGACAAAGGCTTTTATCCACCAGTTTCCACTTATCTAAAAGATGCAGGCATTTCTTACTATCCAGGCTGGCATGTGGACAAAATGCTTGCCCCTCGTAGCCCTGAGGAATCAAAGGGCGAAGGTGGGGGTGATCCGGATTTAATAATTGTTGGTAATGTGGCTAGTTCAAACAATCCTGAGTGGATTTATGTCCAAGAAAAAAATCTTATATACAAATCTTATCCAGAAGCAATAGCAGAATTTTTTGTCAAAAAGAACTCTATTGTTTGCGCTGGTACTTTTGGCAAAACCACTTCAACTTCTCTACTCGCTTGGATTTTGCAAGAAAATAATTTTGATCCAAGCTATATGTTTGGTGGTATTAGTCTAAACGACATGCCAGCAGCCAAACTAACTGATTCAGAATACTCAATTCTAGAAGGTGACGAATACAAAAGTGCACGCTGGGATAACGGCGCTAAATTTTTTCACTATTCCCCTACTCATCTACTACTCACTTCTGTAGTCTGGGATCATGCTGATGTCTATCCAACTGAAAAATCCTATTTTGAAGCTTTTGAAAAACTAGTCCAAAATTTACCAACAACAGGACTACTGATAGTTAGTGAAATAGTAAACAAAAATATTGTAAAATTAGCCAAATGCCAGATTATCACTTATGGACAAAAAGAAAACAATAATTATCAATACCAAAATATTGAAGTAAACAAAACTGGTTTGAAATTTGAGATTAAACATGAAAATAAAATTTATCAAATAAACTCCACCCTACTAGGAGATTATCTAGTAGATGATATGACTGCATCTTTTGCAATGGCTCACCAAATAGGATTGACTCCAGAAAAAATAATTGCTTCACTAACTACTTACAAAAATGTCAAAAGAAGATTAGAAAAAAGATTAGAAGGAGATATAACAATCCTCGATGACATTGCCCATTCTCCACAAAAAGCCTCGTCAGTTTTGCAAACTCTCAAAAAGATATATAATGATGGTAAAGTGATTGCCATTTTTGAACCAAATTCTGGCAATAGACAAAAAGAAGCTATAGCTGGTTATGATGACAAATTTATTGATGCTGACTTAGTCATTATTCCCAAACTTACAGTAATCAAACAAGATCCTGAAGAAGAAAAAGCCATTGAAGGAGAAGAACTAACTGAAATAATTCGTAAAACACAAAAAAATGTAAAGTATATTGATAACGATGATGAACTAGTCGATTATGTTGTTAAAATTGCCAGACCAAATGACGTGGTTGCTTTCTTGGGAAGTCATGGATTCAGAAATATGATTGAAGCAGTTTGTCAGCAGATACAGCAGACTCAGCAGAAACAGTAAAAGTTATAAATAACTTATACATTAAAAATATACAAACAAAATTAAATAAATTAATTTCAAAATTAAAGAGCTGTATCTGCAGTATCTGCTGACAGCTGAACCTGCTTAAAAATATGAAAATCCCAAAAAACGCCAAAAAAGTTTTCGAAGGAAAAATTTTTGACACTTATCAATGGCAACAAAAAATGTTTGATGGTAGTTTTGAAACATTTGAAATGCTAGACAGAGTGGACACTGTACAAATAATCCCTATCACTGGTAATAAAATAGTACTAGTAAACGAAGAACAACCAACACTTTCCAAAATGATGGGTGTTGTTGGTGGAAGATTGGAAAAAAATGAAAAACCAATAGATGGAGCACGAAGAGAAATGCTTGAGGAAACTGGTTATTCTTCAGATAATCTAGAAAAATTTGACGAATGGAGACCCTACCACAAAATAAATTGGACAGTACATCGTTTCATTGCCAGAAATGCCAAAAAAATAGTAGAACCACACCTTGACCCAGGTGAAAGAATTGAAACAAAATTAGTCAGCTTTGCTGAATTTGTCAAAATAGCCACAGCACAAAATTTTCGCTCACAAGATATAACTTTTTATTTGTTAAAATTACATTATCAAAAAAAGTTGAAAGAATTCAAGAAAAAATTATTTCAAAAATAAAAACAGACTCAAGTTAAGAGTCTGCATAAATCTGCGTTTTACTTACCTTCATCAACAATCTCTGCTGTCACTTCTTCACCTTCCATATCAGTAATCATCAAGGTAATTCCACACATATCACATTCTACTATATTATCTTTTGCTAAATTTGGATAATTTACCAAATCAACATCATTTTTACATTCTGGACAAATTAATTTCATATATTATTTTGATTATTTAAACAATTTTTAATGTATATAGAGTACTATAAATATCTTCGTATGTCAAAGCATAAAGCAGAGTCAGTAGATACAGCAATCAGCAGACTCAGCTAATATTAAACAAAATTCCTGCATTTATGAGCAATTTAAAAACTTTTAAAGATATTCTAGCTTGGCAAAAGTCACACGAACTTGTATTATATGTCTATAAAATTAGTAATTTATATCCGAGTAACGAAACATATGGTTTGACCAGTCAAACCAGACGTGCAGCTTCTTCTGTACCTGCAAACGTTGTTGAGGGTTACAAAAGACAAAATCTAAAAGATAGTATAAGATTTTACAATCATGCAGAAGCCTCCCTCGAAGAACTAAAATATCATTTACTACTAGCAAAAGATTTACAATATATTTCTAAAGATAGGTATAATTTTATTAACGAAAAAACAGAAGAGGTGTCAAAAATACTATTTGGTTGGACAAAAAGCCAAAGAAATTTTCTAAATAAAAAAAGCTGAGTCTGCAGTGTCTGCTGACAGCTGAATCTGCTAAAAATATGAAAACCCCCCAACAATCATACCTTGAACTAAACAACGCTTTAGGAATAGACATCTATCTCAAACGTGAAGATGAACATAAGTATTCATCTCACAAAGGACGATCTATCCCTATCATGATCAAAAAATATTTCAAAGAAGAAGGTATAACAAACTTTGTTATTTCTTCTTCTGGAAATGCTGCTATCGCTACCATCCATACTATCCAAGCTCACAACAAAAACAACAAAGAACAACTTACATTACAAGTCTTTGTTGGACAAAATATTGATAAACAAAAATTAAAAATTTTGTATGCTATTATTGAAGACAAAAATATCAGCATAGAACAAGTAGCAAGACCAAAACAGCAAGCTTTTCAAATGGAAAAGGAAGGTAAAACCAAAAACCTACGACAATCTACAGATGATATTGCTTTGGTTGGTTATATAGAATTAGCTGAAGAATTAAATAATATTCCAAACTTACAAGCAATTTTTATTCCTACGTCATCTGGTACTACAGCTCAAGCGTTAGGTTTATCTTTTGAAAATATTTCAACTTCCAAATGGGGTGGCAAGCAAAACCCTCAAATTCACATTGTCCAAACAACCAGTTGTCATCCAATGGCCAAAAATTTTGACAAAGATTTCATAGAAACAAAAACATCCTTAGCTAGCGCTATCGTAGATAATATTGCTCACCGTAAAGAAAAAGTATTAGAAGTAATAAAAAAATCCAACGGTTCTGGTTGGGTAATAACTGATGAGGAATTAAAAAATGCTATAAACCTAGTAGAAGAAACATGTAAGCTAAAAATTTCTCACAACTCTGCCCTGTCTATTGCCGGACTAATAAAAGCCATGAAAAATGGCTGGAAATTTGATGGCGTGGTAGTGTGTTTAATTACAGGAATGTAGATAAACAATTTAGAAATTTTAAATTTTAAATTTTGAAACAATTTTGAAATTTTTTAATTTCATAAAACATTTTTAAAAAGTAAAAATTATCTTATTGATTTCCTCGTTGGTGAGGAGTGACAAGCACAAGCTTGTCCAGTTTAGAACATGACAAGCTGGCACTTGTCATTCCGATCAGGTTAACATCTCTTTTAGTAAAATAAAATTAGTCATCAAAAAAAACTTCTTCTACAAGATATTTTATAAAACTTTCGCTTAATCCGTCTATTCCAAAACGTTTTAGCCAAATTGGATTACTGGAATATTTATAAAAATAAGCATCTTGTAAACTTACAACCAAACCATGTTTGAAAGGATTTTTTATTATATAGTTGAAATGTTTCCAAAAGTCTTTTTCATTTCTCAAACAATAATCAAAGTATTGATACCAGATTTTACGACCGGGAGTTTTTTTCTGTTTATTTAATAAAAGACTGGTAACACTATGTAGACGTTTAATAAACTTGACCAACGTCTTTTGTTGAGAATTAACATTATTTTTATAAGCATAAAATTTATCAGAAGGAGTGGAGAACGTAAGTTCGCCAAGTGTACACAAAATGTGATAATGATTATCTAACAAAACCCAACTATAAATTTTTATATCTAATTCTCTTTGCAAATTTTTCAATACTGAAACAAATATAATTTTATTATCTTTTTTATTAAAATATTTTATCCCTTCAAGACAACGACCAGTTATAAAATAGTATGCACCTTCTATATACATGTGATGAGGACGATTGATATGTTCATCACTATGTAACACACTATCATGATACATACAGCATTTTTATATTAAAATGGCGAACTTACGTTCACCACTCCTAAATTATTTCTGATTTCTAAACTTTCAAAAGAATACTCACAATATTATTACCCTTCTTTACATCACTCACTTCCCCTTTCTTAGAAAAATAATTTTTTTCTACTTCAAAACCAGCATCTGCAAAAATATTTTGTAGATATTCAAGTGTAAAACCATAGTAATATCTTTCTCCCAAAACTTTTCCTTCTGGATTCATCCAAGGTACTACAAACTCCCCTTCTTGCTCTGACCATTTACCTTTTTCAACTGTCTTATGGACTGAGTCAGAATATAGATTCCAGTTGGTCATAAATATACGACCACCTGTTTTCAAAATTCTATTCATTTCAGACAAAGACTTCTTCCTAGTTTCTTCATCTGGCAAATGATGAAAAGTGGCAATACAAAAAATCATATCAAAACTGGCATCTGCAAACGGTAATTTGGTCATTTCGGCTTGAATATATTTGTTGTTCGGAAATTCTTTCCTAGACTGTGCCAATTGACCGTCACTTTGGTCCACACCAACATAATCTAGTGAGTCTTGAAATTTTGCGAATAAATGGTATAATCTGCCAGTACCACAACCCAAATCCAAGACTTTGAGATTAGGTCTTAGATACTCCACAAAAGGCTTCAGATCATCCCAAAGATATTGTCTCGTGCTAGCAAAAAGAGGGGCTATGATATCATAGACTTCCCTATTTTGCTCAATTATCTTTTTTACTCGTGTCATATTTTTTAAAATGGAAAAAGAACTAGAAAAAATTTTGTTAGATATAATAGCCTATCATCCTAAAACTAAGGATAATTTTAATGATGCTCGTCGTAGAATTTGTGGCCAAATGAAAACTAGACAACCTTCCAACATGAAGCTTTTTACAGCTTATCAGAATTTACTAAAAAAGAAAAGTACAAAAGCTGACAAAAATCTTGAATTACTTTTGCGCAAAGCAGACATTCGATCTATGTCTGGAGTAGCTATCATCACCTCTCTTATCAAACCATATACTTGCCCTGGTAAATGTATTTACTGCCCAACTGAAGTAAAAATGCCAAAAAGCTACATTGCTACCGAGCCAGCTGCTGCCCGCGCTTTAGCTCTTGCTTTTAGTCCATATAGACAGATGCAGATGCGTATTGAAATGCTTGAAAAAACTGGCCACCCAACAGACAAAATAGAATATATTCTAAAAGGTGGTACTTGGAACGCTTACCCACTAAAATATCAATACTGGTTTATCCTAGAATCTTTCAAAGCTTGTAATGACTTAACCAGAAGAACACCAACCAAAGCTACTTTGGAAAAAGATTGGAAAGACAAAACATTGGAAGATGTACAACAAGCATTGGAATCTGAACAAGAATACAATGACAAAAAAGCCAAACACAAAATAATTGGCCTTACTCTAGAGACTCGCCCTGATGCTATTTCACCAAAAACTATTTGGCAGATGCGTACCCAAGGTTGTACTAGAGTTGAACTTGG
>MNVC01000013.1 GCA_001871435.1 Candidatus Magasanikbacteria bacterium CG1_02_32_51 | reverse complement strand
TTGTTCTTCTACTATCACTAGAAAAATCATAAGAAACTATAAACATAATATTTTTTATTTAATTTTAAAAACTGGAAAATCTACTCCACCATCTTTCATAATAAAGTAATAATATTCACGCACAAACACAAATATTTCTTCTTTTTGCTCCATAATAGCTTCAGAAAAAAATCTCAAATATTTATTTTGTTTATCATAAGAAAGAAAATAAGATCCATCTTTAGTTTTTTTGAAATCAGCAAGATCTATTTGTTTTAGATTAAATGATTTTATAATTTGTCTATCTATAATTGATCGAAAAGGTTCCATAATATCACAAGACAATGATTTTCTTTGAAAAAATAAAGTATGATAAACACCCTTATACGTATCAAAACCATACAAAAGCAAAAGTGAATCAACAAAATTGAACAAAAAAGTATAACCAATATCCAACAAAATATTTATTTCATCCACTTTTGTTCTAGGCATTCTCTTATACCAAATAGCTTCAGAAAAAAATCTCAAATATTTATTTTGTTTATCATAAGAAAGAAAATAAGATCCATCTTTAGTTTTTTTGAAATCAGCAAGATCTATTTGTTTTAGATTAAATGATTTTATAATTTGTCTATCTATAATTGATCGAAAAGGTTCCATAATATCACAAGACAATGATTTTCTTTGAAAAAATAAAGTATGATAAACACCCTTATACGTATCAAAACCATACAAAAGCAAAAGTGAATCAACAAAATTGAACAAAAAAGTATAACCAATATCCAACAAAATATTTATTTCATCCACTTTTGTTCTAGGCATTCTCTTATACCAATTCAATTCAGAAAAATACTTTTTGAAAAATATCTTTGAAATGTTACCTTCAAGACCAAGCAAAGAGTTACAATCTTTGGCTTCATCTATTTTGGCAAAAATACTTTTCAAATTCAGACGTCCGTCTTTTATCTTTTTTACTTCACGCAACAAAGCAAATTGATTAAAGATTTTATTTTTTACAATATGCTTAGCTAATTCCAAACTATCCTGTTTACTTTTGATATATTGTTTTTCACGCAACAAAAAATTACCAGCGGATTCAGAATTCATACTAGCATAGACTTCAAAATTATTTTTTAAAAGAAAAATAGAAATACCATACTTATTGCAATTTCTAATAAGTGGGGTAGAAATAGTAAAGTCCCCAATTATAAAAACTACAAATATTTTATAGCAAGATAACTGATTAATGATTTTCCCGTCTTTTACAAAAGTCAGATTATCATTTTTAAATTGTAATCTATTTTCCAATTCTTTTTCTGCACGAATAAAAAGAATTTGTTTTTCTCTAAAATCTGGTAAACTCATCATATAGTTTTAAAATTACAAAGTGAATTATAAATACAGTTGTTACATTTTTCAGGATTGATTTCCACATTTATTTTTTTAAAATCAAAGTTTCTAATTTGTTTTATAACATCTTCCATTTTTTTCAAGTCATCTTCTGAGTATTTCAACTTCCAAACTTTATTATCAGTAATTGAGTACATCTCAATATTTTTTACTTCATAGCCCATTTCTTCCAAACAAACTTTTTGAGCGACCAGTTGCAATTTGTAACCATCATAAATTTTTACTATTTTATTTTTTCTTTCTATTAATGTTTTTGTTTTGATATCATATATATCTATTTTACCCATAAGACGATATTTTTCGGAATAAACAGCCATTCCTTGGATATATCTTTTTTCAGTAGAATATTTACTTTTATCTATACTTTCATGTTTTATCTTACCAGCCACTTGTGCACTACCATGATAAACACGCTCATTGTAATTTTGGTAAAGAGTATGAAAATAAATAGAGTATGGACAAAATATAAAATCGTTTAATTTTGTAATTTGAATATAGTCTTCCATATATGGTAGAAATTAAAAAACGCCTAACTGTAGCATAGTTAGACGTTTTTGTCAATGATAGAATAACTACTTCTTATAAATCAGACTATCTTTATTTTCTATCAACCACTTGTCCCAAACTTCTCTACCAGCAAGCCAAGCGTCCCATTCTTTATCTTGAATAAATGGAATTAAGTCTTTTTTAATATGTTCATTCATAATGATTCCCTTTCTTGCAATGTTATATGCGCCGTTTGCATCTCCTGAATTAGGTTCATTTTCTTTTGCCTTTCTTGAATCAAAATGGTTTTCATTTTTATCGCGAACAGGCGAAAGAATAAAATCCTCATCCCCTTTTTCAACGCCAATATTTCTAATTTGCTGAATCATCTCAATTGCAAAACGAAGTGATTCCCAACCGGTAAATTGTGAATTTTCAATTTTCTTAGGCATTATCCCATCGTTAATGATTTGGGAGCGCAAAGAGTGCTGTAAGTCAAAGCCTATAAACACAGCATCTAAGGTTGTCTTAATATCTTGTAACGTCTTGATCCAGACATTTTTATCAGAGCTTCTTTCTCCCCTAAATCTATCCAAACTTTTTCCATTAATACCAGAATATAGAGTCCATTGTTTTTTGAATTTTTTTTCAGATGTTTTTTTGATTGGATCTATAAGATCAACAGTATATTTGAAATAGTAATTTTTTCCATCAAACCCAAAATCATCAAAACTATCCATGATTTGGCTTTTGATATATTCTTCAGAACCTTTTTTCAGATAAATACTTTTCCTCCAGCCTGTAACAGGATCAGTTTGGGAAGTATAATCGGCTCGCGTATATAGCATTATCCCAACCTGTTTTCTATTTTCAATATTCTGAAAATTAGTGACTGGTGGGGTGAGTTGTAAAGCGTTTGTTACTGAACCTATTTCTCCATTTTGAACAGTCTTATCCACAACAAAATTCAGTTTTTTGGCCAAAGCTAGTTCTAGTTTTTGATATACAGACTTTTCTATCTTCTGTCGCCCACGCATAAAACCAGCATTCAAATTTTCCAACACAATAAATGATGGAATACCTCTATTTTTATCAATTGCAAGATCAACTATTTTTCTTACCACTTGTGAAATATATCCGTTTTTCAGTTCTTTAATAGTTCCAATAGTCTGCCAGTTTTTTCGAGCCATATCTCGATTTGAAGCCATGGCATCTAAAAGATCGTTATAATTCCAGCAGTCCATTTCTTCCGAAACCCATTTATCAACTTTTGCATCAAAACGAAACTTTTCTTTTTTAATACTTCTCGGTTTCCCATCTTTATCAACAAATGGCATGTTGAGTGTCCCTTGATCAATAATTTCTTCTTTCTGATTCACCAAAGAATAGTATGCAAGATGTTTTTCACCGCGGTCGATGCCGAGGAAACAAATATCACTAATGGTTATAAAAAATTCATTTGTTTGCTTGTTTATTTCCGGCAAAGCATATTTTGGATGAGAATAACTCTTTGCTTTGTAATTCAGCTTTATTGGACAATGAAAAAGGAACTTCTCTTTCGAGAAACGAAAATTTTTGATAATTTCTTTCCCATAATTATCTTCTATTTTTTCTTGTTTGTCTTTTAGAAGTGCTTTTCGATAAAACAATTCTGCACCTCCATTTAATTTGGGTTTGTTTCCAACATCTTCAAAAAGTGCTTTCCAATAAATCGTATGCAGATTGTTTTTATGTCCATCTTTTTTTCCATCGTTTGTATCCTGATTTTTGATTTCGAAGAGATATATAGTACCATCTTCAACCCATTTGTCTATAATAGTTTTATTTACTGTTATAAAACCCAACTTGTAACCTTGTCTTTCAACATCACTAAAAAAACTGTTTAATTCTTCATATTCCTCACTCTCCTTAAAATTAAAGTTAAAATTTTTATACTTAAATCCATCTTTTTCGTATTTAGTAAAGAAATCTTTGTAACAGTCAATTATTGCTTCTAAATTTTCTTTTGCCTCGTCATTTTTTATGATAATTTTTCCTTCACTGTTTAAGCAATTATCTGGGCATTTCCAACCATATTGCTGTGCTGTGTTAAAACATTTTCTAACAAACCCACCAATACCGGTTGGTACTGCTATTTGTTTGTATTCCATTTTTTGCCAAACTTCTCCACTGTCTATTTTATAAAGTGGATTCTCTGGTGTTCTTTCAAAAATCTTGTTATAACCTCGTTGCTTTTCTTTTTTTGCAATAATCCCTAGGTGCTGTTTGCCTTTTTGGTCTTGTAAAATGACGCAATAATTATCTGATTCTTTATTTATATCCCAGCCCCCAGCTAAAGTACTATTCTCAAAATTCAACTTTAACTTATTCTCTTTTACATCATCCTGTGGTTTCTTTGTTAGATAATTTCTCAAAGCATCATACCATTTGAACCATGTAGCATCTTCTGAATTAAATAAAACTTTTAAGGCCTCAGAAATTATCGGATCAATCTGTTCACCTTTGGCTTTAGACTCTTTGACAAAAAAATACTTTAGTATTCTGTTCACTGCCAAAGCACTATCCATCCACTGCTTTATTTTCTCTTTACTCTCCTTTTCAGAATATTTTTCCAATTTCAAAATTTCATCCGATTGATTCAAAAACAGATTAGCGTGTTCTTGTATATCATCAAAAAGCAATGCAAGCAATGCCTGTGACGGTCTTTTTGCTTCCTTCACTATTTCTCTCCTTTTTTTATTTTTTGTATCAGCTTCTTTATTTTTTAATTCTTCGGTCAAACTTTTCTTGAAAAATATGCCTTCTGATTTCCAGCCTTCTTGGGTATCAAGTACATCAAAAAAGCCCTGTAATTCTATGGATTCCGGAATTTTTACATCTTCCTCATCGCCTTTTTTTCCTTTTTCAAAAACTTTTGCATCTATCAAGGCATCCTTTAAAGTATGCCAATTCTCAAAATACCTGTTTGAAATAGTATTTATGGCTACTTTTGACCAATAGACACCACCATAACTTTCTTTTTGAAGAATATAATCAGAAAATTCAGGAATAGTATTTAGTATTCCATCATTACTTTTCCCCTTAAAGTATTTATCCCCAGCTAGTTTGGCTTGTTCAAGTATTTGTTCTACTGAATATGGTTTTTTGTAATTTTCCTTATTCTCTTGAACCTGTAATTTTGTATCATGAGTCAAACTAAAAAATAAAGGTTCTTTTTCGCCACATCCAATTTGTTTATACAATGTTTTAAAAATAGGAAGTCTTTTAAACTTTTTTTCTGATTTCTTCAAATCTTTTTCTTCACCCTCTTTTGCTTGATTATAAAGGTTTATAAGTAGATTATAATGTCCAATTGTACGATTATATTCTTCAATACCCGATTGCGACAAACACGCCGAAAAATAAGAAATACTAAACATATTTTCATTGATGACCTCAGCTTCTATCATTTTTCCACTTTCTGCATCTTTAATCTGAGTAGTACGTCCTTTACTCTTTAAGTATTGATACGCATTTAGGTATTCCGACTTTCTTTCAATCCTATCCACTTCACCATTTTTTTTCTTTTTTATAATACATTCAAATTGAACGAGATTATCACAAAATTTTGGTAAATTATCATGGACAATACGAGTAGCCACCGCAGTTGCTTTTTCTACTTTAGTCGTATAATAATTTTCTCTATTTAGGTTGAAACCAGAAAAATAAGTAAAAAAACCTTTAAAAGTTTCCTCAATCATTTTTTTTATTTTTTGATCATTTGGATTCAGATCTTTTATTAACATCAGAACGTCCTGCGTCAAAAGGATACCTGAACCGTTGGCGACATTACTTCCTTTTTTCCATTCGTATTTTGGATATTTTTCTTTTTTCCATCTGTCTCCTGCTTTAACAAATACCTCCCCAATATTTTTTCGTAAACTATCTTCTTTTTTTGTAAGATCTTTTTTGTCTCTATAATCGATAAGGTAGTCTGAAAAATCTATTTTTTTTGTTGTATCTGAATCTAAACTATCAGTAATAAACTCCTTGTGAAGTTTATCAAAAAATGGTTTCAAATATTGATAAGCATCTTCAATTTCTTGATCTTTTAAAAATGTTTGAAGTTGTTTATCATATTTTAATTGTTCATTCATTTTTTCTCTTGTCTTTCCAACCGGCTTCAACTCAAACCTCAAGGTCTTACTCAAACTATATTGATTGGTAAATTTATCCCAAACATTGTTTTTAGACATATATTTTTAGTTAAAAATAAATAAAAAAGGACGACAGTGTCGCCCAACAGATATGCTTACCAAACGGTTAAGCGCTATTGGAACCGTCGTCCATCTTTATGCTTAATACAAAAAGACGAAGGGTAATAGATCCGTTAGATTACAAACATATCTGTAAATTGTGGGCGACATTTTAAATATAACATATACAATAAAAAAAGCAAGTCAGTTAATTACCACCGACTCGGTCGGTGGTAATTAACTTTTGAATTTCAACTTGTCCGCCTGGGGTGGAAACAATTTTCAATTTTTAAATTTAATAATTTCAAAAAGTAATTTAAAATTAATTCATTTAAAAATTGTTTTAAAATTTAAAATTCGAAATTAAAAATTTTAGATGGTCGTAATCTCTTTTTCCTTCTCTTCCCCAATCTCTCTCACCTTATCATTGTACTCTTTGACAATTTTTTCCAGTTCATCTTGTTCAGTATATTTTTCATCTTCAGAAATATTTTTATCTTTTTCTTGTTTATCAATCTCAGCACGAACATCTTCACGAATTTTACGAAAAGATATACGAGCTTGTTCCAATTTTTTGTGTAATACTTTGATAAGTTCTTGACGACGTTCAGCATTCAAATCTGGTAATGGCAATCTAATAAGCTTTCCATCGTTGACAGGACTAATACCCAAATCAGAATTCCTAATTGCTATTTCTACAGCTTGTGAAAGACTTTTGTCCCAAGGATCAACATTGATAGTCTTGGCATCAGCCACTGAAATAGATGCTACAGCTTTCAAAGGCTGTTTGGTACCATAGGCTTCTACTACAATATCTTCTACTAACGCAGGCGTAGCACGACCAGTACGCAAACTAGAAATATCTTGTCTCAAAAATTCAATATTTTTTTCAAAAGATTCAAGATTAGATTTGGCAATATTCATATTTTTTTTAGTGACTAAATTTGATAACTAATTTTTTGGTGGAATAGTAAAACCTAGATACAACCAACCTTCATTTTGTGGATGTGCATAAAGCATAGTTGGTATTTGTTTTGATGGTAATTTACGAGTTTCCCAAGTTTTGCCGCCATCTATACTCCTATAAAGAGATGACTTAGAATTAATAGTGCCTGTATAATAGATTTCTTGATCATTACTACGACTTACTGCAAAACCATAAATATCTACACTTCCTGGAGGAGTGACCAACTTAACAGACTCCCAATCTTCACCAGCATTACGAGAAGTAAGTACACCATATTTGGAAATCCAATAAATCTCATCAGCTTGACTAGGATATACTACAAAACGTTTAAAATCAAGAGCACCTGAATAATCCTTCAATTTAGAACTCAAATCTGTCCATGTTTCTCCAAAATCTTTGGAACGAAAAAGACCTTTTTTTAGAGTTGTAATATACACCAATCCTTCATTATTTGTATCAAAATCTATACTACGAACATAATCTGAAAAATGTTTTAATAACAACCAATGAACACCACCATCAATACTCTTCAAAACATCACCATTACTTTCGGATATATAAATATTTTCAGGATGAAAAGGATCAAAGGCTACATAGGTAATAGAATCACTTGATCTAATTTCTCTAAATACTTCTTCCCAAGAGCGCACACAATCTATTGTTTTGAATACCTGACGACCATTGGTAGCATAAATAGTACACTTATCTCGTGGATTGATAGCCACAGAACGAACAGCTGAGACATTCAAAGGATCACCAGATTGTTGCCAACTTTTTCCACTATCAAAAGTATAAAACAAGCCACCTTCACGTGATGCCCAATATAAACCTTGGGGATCTTGTGGATCTTCAAAAAGTGCATAGACACTCATGTTATTTATATTCTTTGTGCCTTGATTGGTAGGCATAGATGAAATAGCAGTCCAACTTTCACCTTTGTCAATACTCAAATACATACCAGCTGGACCAGAAGTAATTGTCTGGTTGTTGTCTCCAACATTTAGACAACCTGCACCTACAAAAAATACCACAGCAAGCAACAAAGAAAAAAATACTAATTTTTTATTCATATATATTTTAGTAAATAATTTTTTAAAATAAATTTAAGGAATTTGTAACAAAATATTTTCTATAAGTAATCTTGGATGAACATTTTTGATAAGCAAATTATTTGCTTTGGTAATACTATTGTATAAATTCAAAGTCGTTATTTTATCCAACTTATTATTTTTCAAAAAAATATGCAAATTAATTTGCCAAATATATAAAACCTGACGTAAATAATTCCTAGCTTGAATATGATCTTTTTTGTCACCAAATAATTCTTCAACCATTTTTAGCTTTTCATAAAATAATCTCCCAAACAAACCTTCAAAACGTCTGACTTCTTTAGTGTACTCTAAATAATAGTCTTCATCTGTTGCTAATTTTACCGCTATTCCTGGTAAACCACAAGAGTATTTTAGGATATAATCTTTTTTTTCTCTAGATAAATTACTTTTATCTAAAAAATCTTGTATCAAATCTTGAGAAATTGTAGAAAAATAAATTATTTGGCATCGAGATAAAATAGTTGGTAATAATTTTTTTTCATCATCTGTAACAAGAAAAATAATAGCCTTGGATTTTGGTTCTTCCAAAGTTTTTAACAAAGCATTACTAGCACCTACACTCAACAAATCTGCATTGTCTATAACTGCCACTTTGTAACCACCCAAAAAAGCATGACGTGACAAAAAAGAAACTAATTCTCTAACTTGATCTATACTTATATCTTTACCTAATTTACCTGTTTTTTGTTTGATTATTTGTTCTAACAAAAATAAGTCAGGAGAAGTAAATAATTTTTCTTTAGGTAAACCCAATAATTGAGTTGCCAAAAATTTTGCTATGGTAAATTTACCAACATTTTTTGGACCTATAAAACAATAAGCATGGCTTAATTTATTATTTTCTCTTACTTTTTCAAAAAAATCCAAAACTACTTTGTGTCCTAAAATATCTAGCATATGATTGTATAATAGCACAAAATAGGCAAGATAAGCAAATAAGTTACAAGAACAAATTTCAAAATCCAAATTACAAATCAAACCTAAATGTCAAATTTCAAAATATTTTAGTCATTTTATTATTTGTAATTTATTCCTCCCACAGCCCAAGGCGTGCACGGCAAGGCGGACAAGTTGATATTTGAGCTTTGAAATTTGTCATTGTGTACAATGAATTTTAATTTATTATTAGCTAAAAAAAATCTAACTATTCAAAAAGCACATCCCAAGTCTCTTTGGCACACTTTTCCCAAGAAAAATCTTTGGCTCGTAATAATCCCAAGTTTATTTTTTCTTGACGTAAATTTTCATCTAACAAAAATTTGGCTATATTTTCAGCAATTTCAGAAACATTATTAGGGTCAATATATAGACAAGCTTCTCCACCAATTTCCGAAAGACTACTCCCTTTTGAAGTAACTACAGGAATACCAGCTGACATCGCTTGCAAAATTGGCAAACCAAAACCTTCATAAAGTGACGGAAAAACAAAAATTTGAGAAGCAGACAAAATAACTGGCAAATCTTTTTCTTCTACCCAACCAGGCAAAATTATATCTTTTTTGTAAGGACTGTTATTTACAATTTTCTGTACTTCCTCAAAACCATAACCAGGCTTACCAATCAAAACTAATTGCAAATCAGAATAAGCTAGTTTGTTTTTCAATATTTCAAAAGCTTTGACAATACTTAAAGTATTTTTTTTGTGTTCAAGTCTTGAAATACTGAGCAAAAACTTTGTTCCTATTTTATATTTATTCAAAACAGTATTTTTTTCTTCTAGTGAAAAATTCTTATTATAATTTTGATTAAATCCATGATAAATTACTTTTATTTTTTCTTCTGGAAAATTTTGCCCTGATAACTTTTTCAATTCTTGTTTAGTAAAAATACTTGGAACAATTATTTTCCAAAGTTTTTTTAGAGCAAGTTTACCACTAAACAACGAATACCACTTTTCAAAAAAATTGTAACTTTCTCCAAAATCCAAAGCAGCAATGTCATGGATAGTCATAACTGTTTTTTTGGGATGAATAATTGGAAAAACATGAGCTGGAATAAACAAAATATCAGGTTTATGAAAAATCATTTCTAGACTAAGTCTCATTTGTGTCCAAAGTCTTTTTGGTGGCCATTTGAGTATTTTTTGTTGCCAATTTTTTGGTAAAACTGCTAGTTCACCTTGCAAAGGTTCTGCGCTATACAAAATTACTTCCATATTTTCGGGAATTATTTTTTTCAATTCTTGCAACAAATAAAAAGCATACCATTCAACACCTGTCTTTTGTAAATTGTTAGCACGTGAAGCATCAATACCTATTTTCATATTTATTTATTTTTTAAGACAGTAATTTTTGATACAGCAAAGATGATATTGAAAACAACAATATAACTTTTTTTCATAAAATAATTTTTATTCCAAACCAAAACCTTGTTTGAATTTTTGTAATTTGTAATTTGGATTTTGAAATTTATTACCACGATCCCCCACCACCTCCACCAAAACCACCACCAGAAGAACCACCACCAAAACCAGATGAAGAACCAGAATTTTTGGCAAAGCTAGTATTGGCAAGTGACCCAAAATTATTTAAATCACTCACAAAGCTTACAGCAGAAAAAGTAGCCAAATTAGCTCCAGAATACCAAGTAGGTTGTTCAAGATAAATTCCTTCAAATTGTTTGGCCCATTGATTTTCCAATTTGAAGACTATAGCATATGGCAAAAATTTTTCAAAAGTCTGTGGATTTTTTTCAGGAGCATTATGAAATTTTATTCTTTCTTTTTCAGCAACTCTAATATATTCTTTTAGACCCAAAATATAATTTCTTGTTTTAACACCCTTAATAGTTTTTTGGGCCATAAAAAAACTAAAAATAATAATGATAATCCCAGATATTACTAGATTTGTTACGGCAAAGAGGGAAAAAGAAAAAATAAAAACAGCTAGAGCAATAAAAGCTATTCCTATCAAATAATAAATCGATTTTGCTGTTGCAGGATTCTTAACAAAATATTCATTATCCACTACAAAATTATACATTTCTTTGTCAGCAGTTTTGAAATCTTCATAAAGTGTATATTTCAAATCTGATAATTTAATACTTGTACCATTTTTGAAAAAAGCATTAAACAAAGTTTTTTGATATTTTTTTAAATTATCATCAGCATCTTTTAGTTTGTCCAATTGATAATCTACTGTTTTAAAAACCAAAATTTTGTTTTCAATACGATTAATCTTAAAATAACCAGCAATAGCCATGTAGATTATTTCCGAACTTATATCTTGTTTATCTACTTTTTCATCAAGAATTGTTCCCACAATACCAGGGGGCAAATTATCTGGGGAATCATACTGAGCAATAATAGGGTCATGAAAATTTTTGTCTCTACCTTTGAAATACCATAGACAAAACATAATTACAAAAGTTGCGATTGGCAACCCAAATAAAAATAAAATCATTTGCCAAACAGGCAATTTAACCCTCTCTACCATAGGCACAATATTTTTGGCAAAACCAAAAACTACAGTCATGCCATCATTAGCATTCAACAATGTCGCAGAAAAAGTAGCCCCATTTACTTGATCTTTTGTATTAGATAAAAATTTGAATTCAAAAGAAGAACATTCATCTGTACTTCCAAAAAATCCAGTATAACAAGCAATTTGACTATCTTCAAAAGCTGATGAATTAGGCAAATCTATGCTTGCACTAACATTATCTATAGCCACATCCCAATCATTACCAGTAACATTCCAATAAAGTTCATCATGATCTTCAAAATAATTGATACCATATTTTATGTCATAATCAATTACATAAATTTTTTGACCAGTCAACAACACATCAGCATCACCTATTTTGATATTTTTTTGTCCATTACTATTATCTACAACAAAATTTATTGCATTGTTATTTTCATCAGCAACACTAATATTATCAATATCTATACTATATTTTTTTCCATTTATATTATACTCATAAGGAATATCACGATAAATACCATGCTTTTCGCTTTCACCAAAATCATAATTTATCTTTTCTTGCACATGAAAAGTAGCATCAGAATTAATCTTTATATTGCTTACAAAATTACTTATTCTTTCCTCAGCGTGGACTGGCAAAGCAAATAAAAAAATAGACAACATCACTGCAAAAAAAAGTTTTTTAAACATAAGAATGATTATTAGTTGATTAGATTATTGGTTTAATAGTTTAGCAAAACAACTTGTTATATAAAAACATACAAACAAAATAAAAATGTATTTTTTAGTAACCAATAAACTAATAATCTAGTAAACCAATAATCCAAAACTTATCTAGTAGTAAGAATAGATCTCTTATAATTTTCCAAATTTTCAAGAGCAATACCAGTACCTTTGGCTACACAAAGCAATGGCTCTTCAGCCACATAAGCAGCTACCCCAATAGCTTGGGCTATCAATTCATCAAGATTCCTCAATTGACTAGAACCACCAGACATAATCATACCTTTGTCCATTACATCTGCTGATAATTCAGGTGGAGTTTTGTGTAATACTTCTTTGATAGCTTCTACTAAACCTTCCAAATCATGTTGTAAAGCTTCGGTAGTATCATCAGATGTTACCAAGATTGTACGAGGCAAACCAGTAACCATATCACGCCCTTTTACTTCCATAGTCAAAGGACTATCCATATACATTGCTGAACCTATATCTATTTTTACTTTTTCTGCACTTCTATCCCCAATAGCCAAACCATATTTACGACGAATAAATTCAGCAATAGATTGATCAAATCTATTTCCACCAATACGCACTGAACCAACAGAAACAATTCCACCAAGAGAGATGACCGCAATTTCAGCAGTACCACCACCAATATCTATAATCATATGCCCCGAAGCCGAACCAATAGGAATATCTGCACCAATGGCCGCTACAATAGGTTCTTTGATAATATAAGCAGCTTTGGCTCCAGCAGCCAATGTAGCATCTATTACAGCACGTCTTTCTGTAGAAGTAATACCAGCAGGGACTGCGACCATTACCTCTGGACGAAAAATATGCATTCCACCAATAGCTTTATTAATAAAATAACGAAGCATCGCTTCAGTCGTATGATAACTAGCAATCACACCATCTTTCAAAGGTCTTTCAGCAACAATAGAATCAGGAGTACGACCAATCATTTCTTTGGCTTCAGCACCTACAGCCAAAACTTTGCCATCAACCTTGGAGATAGCCACAACAGAAGGTTCATTGACGACAATACCTAATTTTGGTACATAAACGAGTACATTTGTTGTTCCCAGATCAATTCCTACTTTTCTCATAAACACCTTTAGTTGATTACTTTTTTATTATTTACTCAATTTACTAAATTAAAAATTATAATTATTTTATACCAGTATTGTCCCATTGTCATATTGCCCAATTGTGATTTTTAATTTGAAAATTATTGACAATTTGACAACCTGTCCGCCTTTGTGTCCGCCTTGTGTGGGGGTGGAGGGTGGATGGGTCAGTGGGACAATAGGACAATAT
>MNVC01000005.1 GCA_001871435.1 Candidatus Magasanikbacteria bacterium CG1_02_32_51 | reverse complement strand
AAGAAAATACTGTTGAGGGAATATTGGACGGTGTAAAGGTGAGTTTTATGAGCTATCCTTATCCAATATTAGGTAATTTTTCTATGTATAATAAAGTAAATTTGGTAAGTGTATGGGATATTGCTCTTATGAAATTGACGGCAATATCTAGTCGTAATACCAAGAAGGATTTTATAGATTTGTATTATTTTTTACATAAGGAAAAAACAAATTTATCTGGATTATTGGCTAAAATGAAGAAAAAATATAAAGGAATAAATTATGAAATACTCCATATTTTGAAATCGCTTGTTTATTTTGTAGAAGCTGACAAAGAGCCTATGCCTAGAATGCTTGAAGATATTGGATGGTCTAAAGTAAAGAAGTTTTTTGAAAAGGAAGTTTTGTCTATATCATCCAAAATGTAGCGATTGACTCAGCCAAACAGATTGAATCTCAAATCAAGATGCACGAGTATGATAATGTATAGAATATATTAAAATAAAAAAACATTTCCGCCAAAGGCGGATCAGCCTGTGGCTGAAAAGGGAAGTGTGACCGTAGGAGAATAAACTAATATTGTCATGTTCGTAGGGACAGGTCTAGACCTGTCCCTACGAACATGACAATATTAGTTTATTCTCCTACGGTCACACTTCCCTTTTCAGCCACAGGCTGATCCGCCTTTGGCGGAAATGTTTTTTTATTTTAATATATTCTATACATTATCATACTCGTGCATCTTGATTTGAGATTCAATCTGTTTGGCTGAGTCAATCGCTACATTTTGGATGATATAGACAAAACTTCCTTTTCAAAAAACTTCTTTACTTTAGACCATCCAATATCTTCAAGCATTCTAGGCATAGGCTCTTTGTCAGCTTCTACAAAATAAACAAGCGATTTCAAAATATGGAGTATTTCATAATTTATTCCTTTATATTTTTTCTTCATTTTAGCCAATAATCCAGATAAATTTGTTTTTTCCTTATGTAAAAAATAATACAAATCTATAAAATCCTTCTTGGTATTACGACTAGATATTGCCGTCAATTTCATAAGAGCAATATCCCATACACTTACCAAATTTACTTTATTATACATAGAAAAATTACCTAATATTGGATAAGGATAGCTCATAAAACTCACCTTTACACCGTCCAATATTCCCTCAACAGTATTTTCTTCTTCTTGCAAAACTACAAATTTACCAACCTTAGAAAGTTTGGACAACAAATCCTCTGTTCTAATATTTTTTGGTGTGAACCAATCCAAATCAATAGATTCACGATGTCCATAATGAAGTGCCAGAGCAGTTCCACCAGCCAAATAAAAATTTTTTAACCATTTTTCTTTGGTCAATTTATCCAATAACATTTTTGTTTTTTGAGACAAAGTTTCTTCATGCATATTATTTCAAAAATTTCCAAAAATTTTTTGTTTTAGCTGAAAC
This sequence comes from Candidatus Magasanikbacteria bacterium CG1_02_32_51, assembly GCA_001871435.1. GTDB lineage: Bacteria > Patescibacteriota > Patescibacteriia > Magasanikbacterales > UBA922 > UBA1557. Next base: position 16,024 of record MNVC01000005.1, on the reverse strand, counting down.
ATTTTTACTATTTTTAATAACATTTTTCAATTGTTTCATAGAAAAATTTTTTTTAAGCCAACGAAATTCTCTCAAACCGCCCTTTTCTGACAAACGACATATCACAAAATCACGATTTTCTTTCAAATCAATAGTTTTTAAGTCTGTATCCCAAAAAAATGGCTGAAAACTTCTAGTAAGCTTCATAATTTTGTATATATTATAACTATATTATAGCACAAAATAAGACTTTCTTCAATACTACAAAAACAACCCCGCTTTTCACAAAAGGCGGGGTTGTTTTTCAGCCATAGGCTGATCCGCCTTGGGCGGAAATGTCTTAATATTTTTATTCACTACACCCTATCATACTCGTGCATCTTGATTTGAAATTCAATCTGTTTGGCTGAATCAATCGCGACACTCACGACGATAAATAGACTTTTAGACAACACCAAAATAATTATATACAGAAAATTCAAATTGTTCCATAAACAACTCTTTAAAATATCTTAGACTATTTTGCTCATAAAATAATAGGACTGCTTTTTTGTATTCATCACTTTCCACACTACGATAAGACAAAGGACAATAACCATGTGCTATCAAAATAGCATTACCAATCAACCTACCAGTTCTTTTGTTGCCATCCTCAAAAGGCTGAATATACGAAATAAAAATAATCATAAGTAGAGCCTTTTCTAGAGGGTGAACATTTTTTTTATTTATATATTTATTCAACTTTTCTACAGCTTCCTTTATCTGAAAGGCATTATCAAGTGGTCTATAATTAGTGCCAGTTATACCTACTAGACTATTACGAATATTTATTTTGACACCCATATTATCCACCAACATTTTGTGGACATCTTCAATTTTGGCAAGATTAACTGTCTTAAATGTATTTTTATGAGCAAAAATATAATCCAAAGCTTTTTTATGATTGAGAATCATTTGTGTTTCCTCTTTACTATATTTTTTTGCTTCCTTATTTTCTTTGATAAGAATTTCGGTATCAATAAGAGAATAAGTATTACCTTCTATTTGTGAAGATTTCCAAGATAGTTCAATTGTAAGTCGCTCAAATTCTTTTTTGAGAACCGTTGGTGATAATTTTTGAACTCTTTTTTTATAATCCACATTTAACACATCCAAACGTATTTTTTCTTCAACAGAAATAATTGGTATATTGAAATAATCAAAAACTTCAAAATTAAAAGCCTTTTTTACATCTTTTCTCTTATCAACATTCTGACTAAAATAATTTTCAACATCAAAAAAAGCCAATAATTTGTTATCAATTTTTTCTTGATACTTAGTGGCACGCCCTTTTCCTACTTTCCTAATTACATTGTTTTTCAATAAAAAATCCAAATCTCTAATAATAGTCACTCTGTTTACTTCATCAATTTTTTTACTAACATAATCACTTATTCCCCCACTACTAACATTTTTATTATTTTTGATAAATTCAAAAATAATACTCTGTCGATGTGTCAAATTCATAAAAAACGATTGTTACATTTATATGTAATAATTGTAACATTTTGCAACAATTATTGCAACAATACGTTCTCTCTAATGTCAAATGCAACACAGCAAACTTATCAATTACAAAAATTTAAATTAGTAGTTTTTTTTCCTCCTCAAAATCGTCATTCTGTCCCAATTTTATCGGGACAGGATGACGGTACTAAAGACGATACTAAAAAAGTAGTTTATTCTCCCACGGTTAAACCTCCCTTTATCCCCGCCTCTCGCGAGAGGCGGGGACAGCGACGAGGATTTTTTAATTTAGCTAGTATAATTTTTTCCCTTTCCCCCTCGAGGGGGATTGAGGGGGTGTAATCATGGCTGTCTAGATTAAATATTATAATAAAGAAAAATATGTTAGTCTGCCACGGTAGGGACAGGTCTAGACCTGTCCCTACGAACATGACAATATTAGTTTATTCTCCTACGGTCACACTTCCCTTTTCAGCCAGTGGCTGATATCCCTTACCGTATTATTACGGCACAGGCTCTCAAGGAGGGAAATAAGTAAACCTTTCTTTTATATTATACAATCAATAAACTATTATGTTGCATTTATTTTTAGAATAACTATGCAATACAAACTTTATAGATATATATTCACAAAAAAAACAACCCCGCTCTTCTCGAAGGGCGGGGTTGCTTTAATATTTTTCCGCCAAAGGCGGATCCGCCTTTGGCGGAAATGTTTTTATATTTTAATATATTATTCTATACATTATCATACTCATGCATCTTGATTTGAGATTCAATTTGTTTGGCTGAGTCAATCGCCACACTCACGACGATAAGCAGACTAGTACCACCAATTACTAAAGATTGTGAGCCAGTCAGAGCTCGCACGATAAGAGGTAAAATAGCAATAACACCCAAGAATAATGCTCCAGAAAATAACATCTTACTCATAGTATCTTGCAAATATTTTTCGGTCTCTTTACCAGGTCTGATACCAGGAATAAAGGCACCTTGTTGTTGCAAATTCTCAGCCATTTTTTGTGGTTGAAAAATTACAGCAGTATAAAAATAAGTAAAACCAAATACTAAGATAAAATAAATAATTCCATAAATCAATTGATTGTTGAAAATAGTAATAGTTGCTTGAGAAGCACGTGCCATAAAGCCTGTGCCATTAACAAAAAATTGGGCGACCATTGAAGGAAACAAGACTACAGAAATAGCAAAGATAATAGGTATTACTCCAGCCATATTTAGACGAAGTGGCAGATGACTAGTATTGCCACCAAAGACATGATTGCCACGAACTTGTTTGGCATAACTTACCGGAATATTTCTTTGTCCTTCATTGATGATAACCACAGCCACAACTGTAATAATAGACATGACCAAAAACATCATATACATATATAGTTGTGATGGATCATAGTTGATAATAGCTTGTACCAAAGCGTTTGGCAAAGATGCGACGATACCTGCAAAGATTATCATAGAGATTCCATTGCCAATTTTTTTTTCGGAAATAAGCTCACCAATCCACATAAGAAAAATAGTACCAGCCGTAATCATAATCATAATAGAAATATATCTATACAAATCCAAACCTCCAAAAATTTCATACTGAGAATTATTCAATAATTTGATCATAGCAAATGATTGCAAAAAAGCCAAAGGCACTGTCGTGATACGAGTGTACATATTTATTTTTTGTTGGCCACTCTCACCTTCTTTGGTCAATTCTTCTAGACTAGGTATGACCATACCCAACAATTGAAAAATAATAGATGATGTAATATAAGGAGCAATACCAAGCATAACTATAGAAAAATTTTCCATAGTACCACCTGAAAACAAATTCAACAAACCCAAAATTTGATTGCCTTCCAAAAACTTAGCTAAATTGGCAGTATTGATACCCGGCACTGGAATATGAGCAGTAAAACGGAAAACCACAAACAAAAACATCACAAAAAGAATTCTTTTTCTAAGATCTTTGATTTTCCAGATATGTGCTATTTTTTCCCACATAATAGTAACTTTTATTTGTAATATACAATTTTGACATTTTATAGTATTCCTCTCAATGTAAATATTTTTTGAGAAAGATTCTGAATCAAGTTCAGAATGACACAAAAATAATATAAAATCTATAATACTAAATATAAAGCATTTTTTGCTTTATATCAAGTCAATATTTTAAAAAACAATTTGTCCACCAACTTTTTCTATTAACTCAGCAGCTTTTTTGGTAGCCAAACAATTTTTGATAGTCAATTTCTTGGTAAGTTCACCACCAGCTACAATCTTGGCACCATTTTTGGTACTTCTAATAACTCTAAGTTTTTTTAAGAAAAATGGAGTAACTTCTACACCTTCCACAGCAAATTTTTGTAATTGAGCCAAGGTTACTGTTTCTGGTTTGAAAGCCTGAGATTTGAAACCACGAAGTTTTGGAACTTTTTGTAATTGGGCTTTGAAAGCACGACGCAAAAGTCCACTTTTACCACCAGAACGAGCTCTTTGTCCTTTTATACCGCGTGTTGAATAATTACCTTTACCAGAGGCATTACCACGTCCTAATCTTTTGGTATTTTTCTTTATTCTTTTTGAAGAAGAAAGGGTAGATGGAGATAATGACATATATATATCTTGAGCGGAGCGAAAGATCTTTCATAAAGATAGCTCTGCATTGACTAATTATTATTCCTTGTCCGCCGAAGTTTGGACGGAGGTGGATTCTTTTTTAATTACTTTCTTAACAGGAGCTTCCGTCTTTTCAACAACTTTCTTCTTATCAACTGAAACTTTAGCGGAAGCTGATTCTTTTCCGTCCACAGCCCCAGGCGTGCCCAGCAAGGCGGATCCGCCTTGGGCGGATTTTACTTCAATTTTTTGTACTTTATTTTTTTCTATTCTTTCTCTAGATTTTCTGCATTTTTCAATAGCTTCATGTTTGAAAGAACTCAAAGCAACAAAAGTAACTTTAACATTAGAAATTTTGTTGTTTGATTTTCCCAGCATTTTGGCAGAAGCATTTGGTACGCCAGCAAGCTCAAGTACCACACGAATAGAACTACCAGCAATAATACCAGAACCTTGAGGGGCTGGTTTGATCATTACTTTACCAGCTTTGAATTTTGCTTCCACACGATGAGGAATAGTTTTTTTGTCAAAAGGAACAAAAATCATGTTTTTTTGTGCTTGTCTAACAGCTTTATCAACAGCAATTTGAACATCAGGACCTTTTTCAACACCATAACCTACTTTACCCTTTCTATCTCCAATAACAACCAAAGCACGAAAACTCATACGTTTACCACCCTTAGTGACACGAGTAACACGCGCCAAATCAACAATGGCTTGATCAAATTCTGGCTTTTCTTTTCTAGGTTTTTGTCTTTTATTGTTACCTTGAGGTTTTGACATATACAAAATTTAGTTTTTTAACAAAATTAAAACTTTAAACCATTTTCTCTAGCACCTTCAGCTAGAGCTTTTACTCTACCATGATAATTATAACCACTTCTATCAAAAACAACAGTCGTAATATTCAATTCTTTGGCTTTCAAAGCTAATTTCTTGCCCAAGACAAAGGCAATAGCCACTTTTCCTTTTCTTGTCCCCACATCTTCTGTCTTATCAAAATCTTTTTTACTATTGACACTAGTCAATACTTTGGCATTATTATCATCAATAATTTGGGCATATATACCACGCAAACTACGAAAGACACTAATACGTGGAATAGTAGCACTACCTTGCATACGAGAACGACTTCTCATATGACGACGCATTCTTTTTTGTTGTGATGTTGTATTTTTCATAAAAACTTATAGTTCAAATATTATTCACCTTTGGTGGCAGTTTTACCAGCTTTACGTCTGATTATTTCATCAATATATCTAATACCTTTGCCTTTGTAAGGCTCTGGTTTGCGTACGGCTCTAATTTCTGATGTAGTACTGCCCAACATTTCTTTGTCATATGATTCTAAAGTAATAACATTTTTGTCAACTTTGGCAATTACCGACTCAGGCATTTTGAAAATAACAGGATGAGAAAAGCCTACTTCCAATTGTAAATCTTTTCCCTTCATAGCAACTTTGTAACCAACGCCATTGATTTCTAATTCTTTTTTAAACCCAATAGTAACTCCAGCTATCATATTTTTTAAATGAGAAGCAAAAGTACCCCAAAGAGATCTTTCTGCTTTGTCTTCTTTATTTTTTACATCCACAGTCAAAGTACCATCGGCCATAGTTACTTTTACTTTTTCATTCAATTGTCTTACTAGAGTTCCTTTTGGACCTTTTACTTCAACACTAGCATCTTTGATGTTGACATTAACTCCAGCAGGAATACTAATAACTTGTTTTCCGATACGTGACATAAAAATATTTTACATTGATAATCTTTTTTAAAAAAAATTTACTAATAAATAGAACAAACTACTTCACCACCAATACCTTTTTCTTTGGCTTCTTTGACAGTCATCATACCTTGTGAGGTAGAAACAATAGCAAAACCAAAACCATTCAAAATATTAGGTAGCTCCTCTGCCCTACGATATACTCTATGACCAGGTTTACTTTCACGTTTTATAGAAGTAATAGCAGGTGCTTTACCATGATATTTTAGAACAATTGCTAGGACAGGTTTTGGACCTTCAACTTTGCTAATTTCAGTTATATAACTTTGTGCCAACAAAATTTTTCCAATCATAAATTTTACCTTAGAAAAAGGTATCTCAATAACTGACTTCCTAGCTACTTGAGCGTTTCTAATTCGCGTTAGCATGTCTGCGATTGGATCGGTCATCATAGTAATATATAATTATTTATTATTTATTATTAATTAGTTATTAAAAAAATTACCAACTTGATTTCTTGACACCAGGAATCATTCCTTGATTAGCCAATTCTCTAAAACAAATACGACATAAACCAAATTTACGCATGTAGCCATGTTTACGACCACATTTCCAACATCTATTTACAATACGACTGGAATATTTTGGTTTGTGTATAAATGTTTTTGCTTTTTGAGCTTGAGTTGCCATAATTATTATTTATTATTTCTTTCTAAAAGGAAAACCAAGATGGCTCAACAAGGCCATACCACTTTTATTGTCTTTGGCTGTAGTATTTACAATAATTTGTAAACCATGGATATTGTCAGCTGATTCACCAGAAATTTCTGGAAAAGCCAATTGTTCTTTGAAACCAATAGTAAAATTACCTTTACCATCAAAACTCTTTGGATCTAAACCTCTAAAATCACGAACACGAGGAAAAGTAAGATTTATCAATTTGTACAAAAATTCATACATTTTGGCTCCACGCAAAGTAACAGAAGATCCAATTTCCATTCCTTCTCTAATCTTGAAGTTGGAAATAGATTTTTTGGCTTTGTTGTGTACAGGTTTTTGACCTGAAATCAAAGTCAAAGTTTTTTCTACTCTTTCCAAGAAAGCTTTATCTTTGGCATTGCGACCATAACCAATATTTAATACTACCTTTTCAATTTTAGGTACTTTCATGATATTTTTCAAACCTAATTCAGCCTGCAAAGCTGGTACTATTGTTTCTTTATAAATTTTGTACAATGCTGGTTTCATAATTTTTATAAAAATTAATCAATGAATTCACCACTCACTTTGGCTATACGTTTCTTTTCATCACCTTCTATTTTGTAACCCACGCGCGTTGGTTTTTTGGAATTGTTATCAATAAGCATCACATTACTCATATCCATAGGTGCTGGCAATTCAATAATTTGTCCTTTGTCGCCTTTTTTTCCGGCACGTAAATGCTTTTTGAGTATATTAGCACCTTCTACTACTACAAATACTTTTTTAGTTTCTTTGTTTTTTAGTACTTGAAGAACTTTGCCAGTTTTGCCACTGTCTTTGCCACTCAAAATTTTTACTTTGTCACCTGTTTTTATTTTCATATTTTTATTAGTTTTTAGCCAATAGTTCGTAACCAATAGCCTAGAGTTCAATAAGTTACAATTTTTGAACTATGAACTATTGGCTATGAACTCATTTACTTATAGTACTTCTGAAGCCAAAGATACAATTTTCTTATAACCTTTGTTTCTAAGTTCACGAGCTACTGGCCCAAAAATACGTGTACCTTTTGGTTCTTTAGTTTTTTTGTCAATTATTACAGCAGAATTTTCATCAAAACGAATATAAGTTCCATCAGTTCTACGCATTTCTTTTCTTTGTCTAACAATTACAGCATGTACTACTTCACCTTTTTTGACTTGAGTACGAGGAATTGATTCTTTGACAGAACAAGTAATAATATCACCAATTCTAGCATATCTCTTTTTGTAGCCACCAAGCACTCTAATACACATGAGCTTTTTGGCTCCGCTATTATCTGCTACTTTTAACATGCTTCTGTGTTGAATCATATATTTATTTCTTTATTAAAATTCTATTTTACAATATTAACCAATGTCCATCTTTTGGTTTTGCTAAGAGGACGACACTCTACAAAAGTAACAAGATTACCCAATTTAGCACGAGAATGTTCATCATGAACAGCAAACTTTCTACTAATAATATATTGTTTACGATATTTTGGGTGCATTTTTGTAGTTTTGACAACAACATGAATAGTCTTGCTTTCTTTGACACTGACTACTTCACCTTCAAAATTTCTTTGTTGTGTTGTTTTAATATCGGACATAAAATTAATTATTCTGTTTTATTATTATCATCTTTATTAACAGTATTTTGCAAATTCTTGATAGCCGTCATAATACGAGAAACATTTTTCTTTTCTTTACGGATTGAACTTACTTTTTTGAGTTGATTTTCACTAGCCTGAAAACGCAAACTTCGTAGCAAGTCTCTTTTTTCAGCCAATAGTTCTTCTAAGGCTCCCAGACTTTTAATTTTCAATTCTTTATAATCCATATTGATCGTAAAATTGCTTTTTTATTGTTTAATGACGAACATACCTTTGATAGGTAATTTGTGTGTAGCACTCTCTATTGCCTCACGAGCTTGTGCTTCTGTAATACCAGCCATTTCAAATAAAATGGTGCCTGGTTTGACTGTTGCTACATAATGATCCGGAGTACCTTTACCTTTTCCCATAGGCATTTCATTACCTTTTTTGGTCATTGGTCTATCAGGAAAAATACGAATCCAAATTCTACCACCACGACGAACAAAACGAGTAAGGACACGACGACTAGCTTCAATTTGTCTAGAAGTCACCCATCCATGAGTAATTGACTTAAGACCAAAAGTTCCAAAAGCCACAGTATTAATTCTAGTAGCTACACCTTTGTTGCGACGTCTTGGCTTGTGCCATTTTCTGTGTTTTACTTTTTTTGGTAACAACATATTATTTTTTAGGTTTTCTCTTAATATCTTCCTTTTTGTCAGCTAATTTATCAATCATCTCAAAAGATTCACCTTTATAAACCCAAACTTTGATTCCAATTGCTCCATACAAAGTATGAGCAGTATTACCAGCATATTCAACATGACTTCTAAGTGTAATAAGTGGAATTTTACCTTGAGAAAGAGTCTCACGGCGAGCAATTTCTACACCATTCAAACGACCAGACAAAATAATTTTGATACCTTTTGCCCCAGCCATCATTACTTTTTCAATAGTTTGTTTCATGATACGTCTAAAAGCCACACGATTCTCTATTTCTTTGGCAATATTTTGTGAAATAATTTCAGCTGAAAGTGATGGCTGTCGTACTTCTTGAATATTCAATTTTACTTTTACGGATAATTTCAAAAATTTTCTTTCTATATCTTTGTGCAAATCATCAAGACCTTGACCACCACGTCCAATAACCACACCAGGTTTGGCAACAAAAATAGTGATAGTCATATTTTTTGGACCACGTTCAATAAATACAGAATCAATTTGAGCATCTTTGAATTTTTTCTTCAAATACTCTCTAATATTGATATCAGATTCTAGGTACTCTGCATAGTTTCTTTTTCCAACCCAACGTGAAGCCCAAGGGAATAGGATACCTGTTCTAAAAATTTGTGGATGTACTTTGTGACCCATAGTCAATGATTTATTGTCTAATTATTTCTTGTCAGCCGTAGCTTTAGCAGAGGCTGATTTAGTTTTTTTAGTAATTTCTTTTTTTATTTCTTCTTTTTTTGTTTCTTCTATTTTAGCTTCTTTAACTTCTTTTTTTTCAGTTTTCTTTTTTGTTTCATCAACTTCACCAGTCAAAATAACAGTAACATGAGAGCTTCGTTTACGCAATGGAGTAGCTCTACCCATAGCTCTTGGCATCCAACGGTGTAGTACAGAACCTTCATTTACAAAAATAGTCTCAATTTTCAAGGTATCTACTTTGACTTGATCATTGTGAATAGCATTGGCTACAGCTGACTCAATCAATTTTTTGACAGGAAGTGCAGCTTGTTTGCTATTGAATTGCAATTGATCCAAAGCATTTTTGACTTTCATACCACGAACCAAACCAGCCACTAATCTTACTTTTTGAGGACTCATTCGTAAAAATCTTAATTGTGCTTTTGTTTGTACTTTCATATAAAACTATTTTTTTAGTGGTGTTGCTGATGGTTGGGTTGTGGTTTTGGTCTGTTCTTTGGCCATCTTACCACCATGTCCCCTAAATTTACGAGTTGGAGAAAATTCACCAAGTTTATGTCCAACTTTATTTTCATCAACAAATACTTCCAAAAAATCTTTTCCATTGTGTACTAAAAAGTTGACACCCACCATTTCAGGAGTAATTGTACAAGTACGAGACCAAGTTTTGATAGGTTTTTTGTCACCTGCATCTTGGGCTTTCTTTAATTTTTCAAGTAACCTTGGATCAATAAAAGGTCCTTTTTTCAAACTTCTAGACATAAATTAATTTTTTTAAATAATATTATTTTTTCTTTTTACTTTTTCTTCTGGAAATTATAAACTTACTACTGGATTGTTTTGGTTTACGAGTCTTCACACCTAGAGCAGGCTTGCCCCACTTAGTACGAGGTCCCCTTCTCAAACCAATAGGACTATGACCTTCACCACCACCATGAGGGTGATCTACCGCATTCATGTTTTTGCCTGTAACAGTAGGTCTAAAACCTTTGTATCTCATTCTACCAGCTTTGCCCCAACGTACAAGTTTGTAATCTGAATTACTCAATTGTCCAACAGTAGCCATACATTCTTTGGCAAACAATCTAACTTCAGTAGATGGCAATCTTAGCTGAGCATATTTACCTTCAATAACCATGAGCTGAGCAGAATTACCAGCACCACGAACCATTTGACCACCCTTGCCTGGTTCCATTTCCACATTATAAACATTTAAACTTGAAGGAATAAATTCCAAAGGCATACGATTACCTGGTTTGGCTTCAATTTTCTTTTTTGAGGAAACTACCACATCTCCAACTTTCATTTTTGCTTCAGCTAAAATATAAGATTTGTTGCCATCTTTGTCTTCCATCAAAGCAATACGAGGTCCACGATTTGGATCATATTCAATAGCCATAACAGTCAAAGGTATATCAAAATTAATACGAGCAAAATCAACATGTCTATAAAAACGTTTTGTACCACCACCACGATGACGTATAGTTATTTTGCCAACATTATTTCTACCAGAGTTTTTTTTCTTGGTAGTAATCAAAGACTTTTCTGGTTTAGTTTTTGTGATATCAGAAAAATCTTGAACGCTAGAGTGGCGTCTGCCTGGACTTGTTGGTTTATACTTTGTAACTGCCATATAGTCAATAATTAATTAAACACCTTCATGGATATTGATAGTATGTCCTTTTGCTAAAGTTACTATTGCTTTTTTGTAATCTGTTCTTTTGCCAAGCAAAGTGCCAGAACGAGTACGCTTACCTTCAAAATTCATAACATTGACATCAATAGGTACTATACCATAAATCTGTTTTATAGCTTGTTTGATTTCTGTTTTATTATTTTTGGCATTTACCAAAAAAGTGTATCTACCATTAATTTCAGCAGCACTAGCTTTTTCACTTACCAAAGGTTTTAAAATTACACGATAAGCTGAACCTCTAACAGAAGAGACAACTTTTTTTGTTTCTTTAGTCTTTCCAACACTTTTGGTAGTTTTAACAGAACCCTCAGTTTTGACAACTGTATCTAGTGTTTTTTTATCTTGTTTTTTTGACCACTTATCTAGTAAACCCATATAAATATCTAAAAACTAAATTATTTTTTTATTAAACGATTTTCTAAAAATTTTACACCATCCTGCGAAATAAGCAAATACTGATGTTGTAATAAATCTAAAACATTGACATCTTGTGCTCTTACAATATCAAAAGCTTTGATATTACGTAAAGACTTGATTGCTTCTTCTGCATTGACGTCAGTCAAAACTACTAGGGTTTTTCTAACTTCTTTAAACAATTTTTTACTCAGAACAATCATGTCTTTTGTTTTTCCTTCAAAATCAAATTTATCCAAAACTACTAATTTATTTTCCAAAAGTTTATCAGTCAAACACATTCTAGTAACAAGGTTTTTTACTTTTTTGTTTATTTTTTGTTTGTAATTACGATCACTCAAAGGTCCAAAAGTAATACCACCACCACTCCAGATTGGAGAGCGATTTGAACCATGACGAGCACGCCCAGTACCTTTTTGTTTCCAAGGTTTGCGACCACCACCAGAGACTTCACTTCTATCTTTGGTATCAGCCCAAGGTTGTCTAGCATTAGCACGCAATGCTACAAATACTTGATGAACAATTCCTTTGTTGATAGGTGTAGCAAAAACAGCTTCACTCAATTCAAGATCTTTTACTGGTTCACCTTTACTATTGTACATTGCAACTTTTGTCATATATAAAACTATTTAGATTCTTCCTTGTCCGCAAAAGCTTCAGCAGAGGCGGACTCTTTTTCTTCAGTTATAGCTGATTCTTTTTTATCTTCTAAAATATTTTCTTCAATTTTTGTTTCTGAAACTGTTTCTTCTACTAATTGAGGAACAATTTGACCAGCATCGGTGGAAATATATAATACACCATTTCTAGCACCAGGTACAGCACCTTTGACCCAAATTTCATTATTTTCGGGATGTATTTCTACTATTTCTAAATTTTTGACAGTAATTTGGACATCTCCCATATGACCAGCCATACGAGTATCTTTGAAGACATGTTGTACTCCACCGGCACCAATACTACCAGGCATACGTAATTGATCTTTGTGACCATGAGAAGCTGGAGATCCATGGAAACCATGACGTTTGACAACACCTTGAAAACCCCTACCTTTGGAATTACCTGTCACTTGAACTTTTTCTCCTTTTTCAAAAATACTAATTGTAAAGACATCACCACGCTTCAAGTCATTATCATTTTTGAAATTGTGTAAGTTTCGCACAGTAACATTTTGATTACCAGCTATACTTATACCCTTCAAATGTCCTTTTTCTGGTTTGGTCAATCTAAATAATTTTTGGATACCAAAACCAATTTGGACTGATTTTACGCCATCTTTTTCCTCAGTATTAACCTTGGTAACAGTACAAGGTCCGGCTTGAATTCTGGTTACTGGAACTACAGTACCATCTTCACGGAAGACCTGTGTCATGTCTAATTTTTTTCCGATAATAAATTTCATAATATAAAAAAACTAGAAATGAATAACTCAAACAATTGTTTGTTGTATTCATCTCTAGCCTTCAAGACCAAAATGGTTGTAAGGCGTATTATTAATAAATGTAATGAAAACCTCCAACTAACAACTTCTTATATTTTAGATGTTTTCTAAAGCTTTACTTAGCCTAGATCTTATCTATTTTGAAACAAGTTGTATCGTGTCTAAATAATGTATAATTAACAACGTGACTATTTTAACGCAAACAAAATAAAATGTCAAGGACTGTATTGTTGATATATCCCCAACTTGATAACTTTTTTAAAGTACTAAACGAACAACTTTTGTGAACAGATGATTAGACCATCTTGATTTCTATATCCACGCCACTTGGCAAATTCAAATTCATTAGAGCATCAATGGCTTTTGGAGTTGGATTTAGAATATCAATCAAACGTTTGTGAGTACGCATTTCAAATTGTTCTTGAGCAGTCTTGTGTACAAAAGTAGCACGATTGACACTGTATTTGTTGATAGATGTAGGTAGTGGTACTGGACCAACTACTTTTACACTATTTCTCTCTGCTGTATCAATAATAGTTTTAGTAGCAATATCAATAATTTTACTATCATAAGATTTTATTTTGATACGTAATTTATTTTCTATTTTTTCTTCTGACATAATGAATAATTTTACATATATCTTAGTCAAGCCTCCGGTAAATTATCGGAGGCTTGAAAAGATAATAATTTTATTTGATAATCTTAGTTACGACACCAGCTCCTACAGTACGACCACCTTCACGAATAGCAAAACGTACTTTTTCTTCCATAGCTACTGGAACGATAAGCTTAATCTTCAAGTTGACAGTGTCCCCTGGCATAACCATTTCAGTACCTTCTGGCAAGGTTACATCACCTGTTACATCAGTTGTACGGATGTAAAATTGAGGTTTGTAACCATTGAAAAAAGGTTTATGACGACCACCTTCTTCTTTGGTAAGAGCAACTACTTCAGCTTCAAATTCAGTATGAGGAGTGATTGTACCTGTTTTAGCCAAAACTTGACCACGTTGTACTTCTTCTTTCTTAGTACCACGAAGAAGAACACCTGCATTGTCACCGGCTTGACCTTGACTTAGACTCTTGTTAAACATTTCAATACCAGTAACAGTAGTTTTGACAATCTCTTCAGCCATACCGACGATAGATACTTCATCACCAATCTTTATAACACCACGTTCAATACGACCAGTAACTACAGTACCACGTCCTTCAATTGAAAATACATCTTCAATAGGCATCAAGAAATCTTTGTCTAGATCACGTACTGGATCTGGAAAATAAGTATCCAAAGCATTCAATAAATCCATTATTGGTTTTGAAGCTTCTGGATCATTGGGATTTTCAAGAGCTTTTAGAGCACTACCACGGATAATAGGTGTTTCATCACCAGGAAAATCATATTTTTTGAGCAAATCTTTTACTTCTTCTTCAACTAAGTCAATAAGTTCAGGATCTGAAACTTGGTCAACTTTGTTTAAGAAAACAATAATTCTAGGTATACCAACTTGACGAGCAAGCAAAATATGTTCACGAGTTTGAGGCATTGGACCATCAGCGGCTGATACTACAAGAATAGCACCATCCATTTGAGCAGCGCCTGTAATCATGTTTTTGACATAATCAGCATGGCCTGGACAATCAACATGAGCATAATGACGTTTTTCAGTCTCATACTCTACGTGAGCAGTAGCAATGGTAATACCACGTTCGCGCTCTTCTGGAGCAGCATCAATTTGACTAATATCTTTGTTTTGGGCAATAAAACCATGTGCTGATGCTACTTTCAAAATAGCTGCAGTAAGGGTAGTCTTGCCGTGGTCAACGTGACCAATTGTGCCCACATTGACGTGAACCTTGGTTCTTTGATATTCTGCCATATTACTATGGTAGCTTTGGCCGCTCTAACGTAGGATGGCCCCGTTAGATTTGTGTCCAGCGACCTTGAATATTTTAATAAATATATTGCCCTTTTAGAGCAAAAAAATACATAAAAATTATGCGGTGTGATTATAAACTAAAATAGAAAACAAGTCAAGAGCTAACTTGGGGAATAACTGTAAAAATAAAAATAAAATATTTGAACACTATTTTTGTACCAAAATTTATAGTAAAAAATGACCTAAAATATTTGCCGAAATTGAGAGAAAAATGGTATTATAAATTGTATAATAAACCCTGTCCGCCTTGGGCGGATTAATCACCTAACCACCAAATTTTATGTTCAAAAAAATATCTTTGTTATTAGTCTTTCTACCTTTTATACTTACCGGCTGTGGCAACCAAACAATTACTACAAACACCACAACCACCAGCAACACTATTACCACTTCTTCCAATAGTGTAACAATCCAAAATTTTGCCTTCACACCACAAGAACTAACTGTTACTGCCGGTACCACCGTTACCTGGACAAACAATGACAATATGATTCACACTATAGTCTCTCAAAATTTGTTTGAAAGTAAGATACTAAACAAAGGTGACAAATTTAGCTTTACTTTTACAACTCTGGGAGAATTTGACTACATCTGTGACATTCATCCTTCAATAAAGGGAAAAATTATTGTGAAATAAATAAATAAAAATAATCCTGTCAGGATTATTTTTATAAAGTCTTGTTATATTTCATAAAAAACACTATAATAATTACAATCTTATAGGAAACTTCCTATAAGGAATAAATCAAAAAAATTATAGCATATTTTAGCTATTATTTTAAGGAGTTCGTATAACGGGTGTTAGCTGAAATATTCCTTTTCTTTTTTGGGCGATAGCCCAATTGTTTTAAAAAATTTTAAAATTTCTTTTTCATTAACTAAAGAGGGGTATAAGGTGTTTTCTCCGCTCCGCTCCGAAAACGATTTATTTATAAGGGGAAAACGGATA
>MNVC01000032.1 GCA_001871435.1 Candidatus Magasanikbacteria bacterium CG1_02_32_51 | reverse complement strand
TAGAACCTTCTTCTAGGTATTGGCTAATAGCCAATACTTTAAACTCTTCGCTGTAAGTAATGGAAGTAGAACTACATCTTACTACATTCTCGTTACTTAACAATTCTTTTATTTGTTCTTGGTTAAACATAGTTTGGTAAATTATTATTTTACTTATGGTATTTTACACCATAACTTAAAAAGTAGACACTTTCGTGTCTACTTTTTGGGGCCCAGTTCAAACAAAGGTGTTTTTATAAATCCAACAAAAACCCCGACATGAAATCGGGGTTTGGAATTTGTATATTGAAATTTGTAATTTACCACCTTAACGTTTTCTCCACTGATGAGCACGACGAGCTTTGTGAAGACCAGGCTTTTTTCTTTCTTTGGCTCTAGGATCACGAGTCAAAAATCTTCCAGCTTTGAGCACTGGTCTCAATTCTATATTCCATTCAACAAGAGCACGAGCAATACCATGACAAACTGCATCAGCCTGACCATGTACACCACCACCAACTACTTTTACAGAGACATCTATAGTTTTTTCTTTGCCAACAGTAACTAATGGAGCAAAAACACGTTCTTGAAGTAACTTAGTAGTAAAATAAACATTTATTTCTTTGTCATTTATAACAATTTTACCTTTACCAGGCATAATACGAACACGGGCTGAAGCTGTTTTTCTTCTGCCTACGGCTCGAGCTTTATTGTCATCAGATTTCTGTACCATAATTTATTATAATATTTATTTAAATTTAAGCTTTAATAGTAAGACGTTTTAACATACCATCTCTTAGCTTATTTTTTGGTAACATGTTATATATAGCACGACGCATTACCTCAGTAGGATCATTATCAAAGATTTTTTTCATTGAAGTTATTTTCAATCCTCCTGGATGACCTGAATGTCTGTAATAATCTTTTTGTACTAATTTTTTGCCAGTAAATTTAACCAATTTAGCATTATTAATTATTACAAAATCACCTTTATCAATATGGCGTACAAAGGTAGGTTTATTTTTACCCATCAACATTTTGGCAACTTCACTAGCCACACGACCTACAGCCTTATCAGTTGCATCTACTTGGATTATTTCACGTTTTATTTCTTCTGGCATATATTTTTTTTAAACGAATTCTATTTTTACTTTTTCAGCACCATCATTTGGACGAGTACCTAATTTTGTAATACGAGTATAACCACCCAATCTTTCTTTGTAACGTGGGGCAATTGTTTCAATCAACTTCTTTACAGCTTTACCAGTATACAAAACAGAATTAATAATTTCTTTGTCAATTTGACGATTTCTTTTAGCTTTGGTGACTAATGGTTCTACTACTGTACGCAAAGCTTTGGCTTTGGCTTTGGTAGTAACAATAGCATCATGTAATATCAAATTTTCAGCAAGACCTCTAAGCAGAGCTTTCCTTGAAGCTTTTGTTCTTCCTAATTTTATATTTTTCTTTTGGTGTCTCATATTTTATACAAAATTTCTTCTTATTTATTTTTCTTCACTTATTTTTTTAGGTTTTTTTTCTTTTTTTTTGCTATCAGTAACAACAGTATCAGAAGATTCTAAAATTAAACTACAATGATCCATCAAAATTTTGGTAGCACGCTCTACTGTCTCTTTTGGAGAAACAGTACCATTAGTTTCAATAGTCAAAATAACTTTTTCGTAATCAGTAACATCACCAACACGAGTATTTTCTACTTTATAACCAACATCTTTTACTGGAGAATAAAAAGAATCTATCAAAATAGTACCTAAATCAAGATTTTTATTTTCTTTTTCAGAAACAGGTACATATCCCAAACCTTTATCAATAATAATTTCTAAATTAAATTCTTTCTTACCATCAGTCATAGTAGCAATTTTCAAATCTGGATTGATTATTTCTATATCAGAATTTTTGTCAAAATCACCTGCTTTTATTTCTCCTTTGCCTTTTTTTGTCAAATATAATGTGACAGGACTATCACTATAAGAAATAATAGCCATTTGTTTCAAATTTTGAGAAATTTCAATTACATCTTCCATTATACCCTCAATAGCTGAAAATTCATGTTGAATTCCATTTACTTTCATAGCTTCAACAGCAGCACCTTCAATAGAAGACAACAAAACACGTCTCAAAGAATTACCAATTGTAACACCATAACCTTGGTGACAAGGTGTAATAATGAGTTCTGTCGTATTTATTTTGTCAGTATCTTTAAACTCTATTGTAGATGGTAAAAGAATATAATCCATATAATTTTAGTTAACAGACATTTTAAAAATTATCTTGTAGAGTAATACTCAGTAATAAGTTTAACGTCATAGACTCTTTCAAAATCTTTTGACATTGGCTTAGTTAAAATTTTGCCAGATTTGGCAGCTACATCTACTGAAATCCAAGATGCTAATTCTTTGGCTTGTAGTCTATCACTAACATTTTCAAAAATTTGTTTTTTTTGTTTGTTTTCTTTTAAAGAAACAACATCTCCAACATGTACAATGTGTGAAGGTATATTCATCTTTTTACCATTTAACAAAAACATACTATGTCCAACAAATTGTCTAGCTTGAGCACGAGTAGTAGCAAAACCTAAACGGTAAACTACATTATCCATACGCATTTCTAGCATTTCTTGCAAATTGACACCAGAATCACCGACCATATTATTAGCTTTTTCTACATATTTACGAAATTGTCTTTCACGAATACCATAGACAGCTTTGGCTTTTTGTTTTTCAAGTAATTGTTTACCAAAAGCAGAAAGAGTAACACGACGTTGATTTGGTCCGTGTACGCCTGGAGCTTGGTTAAGACGACGAGCAACTTTATTAGCATTGGTTTTTAAGCCTAAATTTGCCTTAAAACGTCTAGCAATTTTATTTTTTGGTCCAATATTTCTTCCCATATTAAAAAATCAAATTAATTTATACTCGTCTTCTTTTTGGTGGACGACAACCATTGTGTGGAATAGGTGTAATGTCTTTTACAGACAAAACTTGAATACCGTTGGAATTCAAAGCACGAATAGCACCTTCACGACCGCCACCAATACCTTTTATAAAAACATTTACTTCTTTAACACCAAAAGCTTTGATACCCTCAGCAACTTCTTTGACAACTACTCCAGCAGCATAAGGTGTAGATTTTTTTGGTCCTTTAAATCCAACTCTACCGGCAGAAGACCAACCTAAAACATCACCATTTTGATCAGTAATTGATATAATTGTATTATTGAATGTAGCTTGAATATAAGCTTTTCCGTGTGATACAGAACGCAAAATTTTCTTTTTAGTTTTTTTAACTTTTTTAGTAGCCATAATAAATATTTTTTCGTTTTTTTAATTCAATTTAAGTCTTTTGATCAGTTGGTTTTTTGCCGCTAGTTGCAGTATTTCTTTTGTTACCACGTGTGGTACGACTATTTGTCTTAGTTCTTTGACCACGACATGGCAATCTTTTGGTATGGCGTGTACCACGATAAGACTTGATATCTTTCAAACGTTTAATATTTGAAGAAACATCACGACGCAAATCTCCTTCTGTTCTATGACCTTTTTCAACTAAATTACGAATTTTATCTTCTTGATCTTGAGTAAGATCTTTGGTACGTGTAGTTAAGGATACTTGAGCTTGATCCATAATTTTTTTAGCTGTGGTAAGCCCAATACCATACACATAAGTAAGAGCTATTATAACTCTTTTTTCTTTTGGTATATTTACTCCTGAAACGCGCATATCTTAATATCTAAAACTTTAATAAATTTAAGCAGCTTTGACACGCTGTTTTGAACCCTGTCTTTGTTTATGACGAGGATTTTTACAAATAACATAGCGTACACAACGACGAATGACTATCTTGCAATCTTTACATCTTATTTTTACTGATGAATGTACTTTCATAAGAGTCTATAAAGTCCCTAAAGTCTTGATCCTACGGTTTTGATAGACTTGACGGACTTCTTACTAAAATAATTAACGAATATTGTAAACCGATTATTAACCAAATTATCTTGTCTAGTTTAATAAAAAATCATCAATCACTGCCGCGATATCGACATCCCACAAATGGGACTACACCGCACTGATTGAGATTATTTTAAAATCTATAGGTTATACGTCCTTTTGATAAGTCATAAGGAGTAATTTCTACTTTTATTTCGTCCCCAACATTTAATCTGATATTATGCATACGCAATTTACCAGCCAAATGACAGACCAATTCATGTTCGTTTTCAAGAACGACACGAAATTTAGCCCCAGGCAAAAGTTCTATTACTTTACCCCATACCTCAATTACGTCTTGTTTTGTACCCATGTGTAGATTGAAATTAACGACCCTATTTTAACTCATAGTCAAAATATTGTCAAGGATTAATAAGTGGATAAGATACAGCGTGTAGCACGAGACACATACCACGTAATATATTATAACAATATTTGGCTAAGTTTGCAAGAGAAATGTGAATAATCAAAAGTCCTTAAAGTTTATAAAGTTCATAAAGTCACCCAAGACTATACTTCTTTATATAAACACAGACTTTTAACTTTATGGACTTTATAAACTTTTGACTTCTTTATACACCCAATACTTATAAAGAAAAAAATTCCACATAACCATCACAGCAATTGTACAAACACGAATCAAACGATAATCATAATTCATAATATGATTGAACAAATACATCACACCAACAGAAAATAAATAATTAAAACCTGCCAAAATAAGATAACGAATAAGTTGTTTGTGTGGTATTTCTTTATTTTTAAAAGACCAATATTTATTGAGTAAAAAATTGTAAGTCAACATGAGTATCTGATTCAACACCACAGCAATAGTCGCATTCAAACCAAAAAATTCTTTTAAAAAAATCAAAGTACCAATATCTAAAAACAAACCAGAAATACCGACGATAAAGTATTTGGTGAACTGGTGACGAATTGACCAAACGTATAAAATTATTTTTTTAAATTGCATAATTATTTTTAATAATATACAAAAGAAAAATAAACAAATTACAAATAAATAACAACTTTCAATATACAAAAATATTTGTAATTTGGTTTTTGTTTATTGTTTGTAATTTGTAATTTTGAAATTGTATATTTTATTCAAGTATTGCTTTAATTCTCCTAATACCAGCCGAAGAGGATTCTTCTTTTACAATCTTGAAATGACCCATAATACCAGTATGTTCAACATGAGGACCACCACATATTTCACGACTAAAAGTAGGGCTACTAACATTTACCAAAACTTCTTGCTCTGGATCACCTACTGTATAGACTTTGACCATCTCACCATATTTGTCACCAAATAGTCCAATAGCACCTTTTTCTTTGGCTTCGGCTATTGTCATCTCAGCAAAACTAACCTGATAATCTTTTTGAATAGCACTATTTACTAAATTTTCTACTTCTTTGATTTGTTCATCAGTCATTTTGTCAGAATGAGAGAAATCAAAACGAAGTCTCTCGGCTGTGATGTTACTCCCCTTTTGTTCGACATGATTACCCAAGACTTGTCGCAAAGCAGCATGCAATAAATGTGTAGCAGTATGATATTTGACACTCATTTCACCATGATCAGCAAGACCACCTTTGAATTTTTGTTCTGCACCTTGACGAGACAATTGTTGATGAGCTTTATAAGATTCATCAAAACCAATTTTGTCAACTGTCAAATTATTTTCTTTTGCTAATTCTTCAGTCATTTCAATTGGAAAACCATATGTATCATAAAGTTTGAAAGCTTGCTTACCAGAAATTTCAGTAATAGCATGCCCTGTTTTTTCTAGAGCCAATTGAAAACCTTTGAGTAACTTTTCAAATTCTTTTATTCCTTGTTCAAGAGTTTCTCGAAATTTCGTTTCTTCTTTCCTTAACTCATTCAAAATTAATTCTTTATTTTTTTGAAGTGATGGATAATGTTCACTATATTCTTCTATATAAATACCAGCAACTTCCGGTGTAAAAATATTAGTAATACCCAAATCATTGGCATAACGAACCGCACGACGGATAAGTCGACGTGTAAAATATCCCTGATCTTTGTTTGAAGGCATAGCGCCATCATCAATAAGAAAAGTAGCAGCACGTAAATGATCCATAATCACTCTAAAAGCATAAGTTTCTTTTTCATCCTCACCATATTTTTTTCCAGACACTTCTTCTAGTTTTTTTCTGGCACCAGTAAACAAGTCTATAGCAAACATATCTTGATTATCATTCAAAGCTGCAGCTATACGTTCTATGCCTCCACCAAAATCAACATTTTGCTGTTTTAATTTTTCAAATTTATCACCAACTTTCAAATATTCCATGAAAACATTGTTACCTATTTCCATAAAACGTCCACAATCACAATTAACATGACAAGGTTTGTCTTTCCATTTGGACTGTTCATGAAATTTTAAATCTATGCCAAAATCCCAAAACATTTCACTATCTGGTCCACCAGGCTCACCATCTGGCATATTTTCAGGTATACCAGCACGACTCCACCAATTTTTATTGGCATCATAATAAAAAATACGTCCATCTTGAAGACCACCCTGTTCAGGATAATCTACAATTTTGGCATCTATACCTTTTTTTTGAAACAATTTTTGCCAAAGATTTGCAACTTCTTCATCTTTTGGAATATTATTTTTTTTATCGCCACGAAAACAAGTAACAAACAATCTAGCAGGATTCAAGCCTATATCTTCAGTTAGAAAATCAAATATCCAATTAATCTGTTCATTTTTGAAATAATCTCCCAAAGACCAATTACCTAACATCTCAAAAAAAGTAGTATGACGATTATCACCTACTTCGTCCATATCTACTGCACGAAAACATTTTTGTGAATCAGAAATACGAGTACCTAATGGGTGCTTTTCACCTAACAAATAAGGAACCATTGGTTGCATTCCTGAACCTGTAAATAATGTAGTAGGATCATTTTCTGGAATCAAAGAAGCAGAACTAATCACAGTATGACCTTTACTGGCAAAAAATTCCAAATATTTTTTTCTTAATTCTTGTGCATTTAACATAAAATTTTATTTCATATATCTCAAACCAACCCAAACCAAAACACCAACTAACAATAATATTGGCCAAGCTGACCAAAGAAAATTACCTAGAGTAAATGCAGATTCCATAAAATTAAATAATTACACCACCACCCAGACATTCGCCATCTTTGTAAAAGACAGCAAATTGTCCTGGAGTAGAAGCTCTTTGTTTATTCAAAAATTTAAGATCAAAATTGTCGCCATTTTGACTAACTAATACTTCTTGCAAAGCTTGTCTATGACGCAATCTTACTGTACATTTTAACGGAAAATCTGGTATTTGTCCACCTTCGTTAAAACTTCGGCCGATACATCCACTTATCCAATGTATATTTGCTACTTTGATTTCATCTTTATTCAAAAATGAACTATTTTTTGAACCAACTACTAACTCATTCTTTTCTTTATTTTTATCAACCACAAATAGAGGTTCTCCACCACCCTGTTGTTCAAAACCATGACGCTGTCCAATAGTATAAAAAGCCAATCCTTCGTGTTTGCCTACAATATCACCATTTTCCAAAACAATATTACCAGGATTTTTTGGTAAATCTTTTTGTAAAAATTCTTTCATATCAAGCTCACCCACAAAACAAATTCCCATACTTTCTGCCTTGGTTGCCGTTGGTAAATCAAATTTTTTCGCAAGTTCTCGCACTTCTACTTTGGTATATTCTCCCAATGGAAACATTGTTTTAGAAAGTTGTTCTTGGTTCAACTGGTGAAGAAAATATGTCTGATCTTTATTCTCATCTTTAGCTTGTCTTAATTCATAACTTTTGACTTTTGATGGTTCAACATTGTTCACCACATGCTTTTGACTTTTGACTACGGTCGCATAATGTCCTGTCGCAATTTTATCAAAACCTAATTCTTTTATTTTATCAAGCCAAACACCAAACTTGATAAACTTATTACACATAACATCTGGATTTGGAGTATTACCTTTTTTATACTCAGCAAACATATAATCCAAAACTTTTTCTTTGTATTCTTTTTGAAAATCAAGCTTAAGAAGTGAAATACCAAGTTTGGCAGCGACTCGCAAAGCATCTCTATAATCAGGGATCCAGCAGAAATTATTATCCGCGTTTATTTCTGCGTTATTATCAGTGTTAATCCGCGTTTCTTCGTAATTGATCATATATGCTCCAGTCACATCAAAACCAGCCTCTACTAACAAAGCAGCCACAACCGAAGAATCTACACCTCCAGACATAGCCACTAATATTTTTTCTTTTTTATCTAAATTTTTGTTCATAATATAGCTATACTAGCGAAAAAATATAATTTTGTAAAGATTATTAAACAAACATGTCCGTAGTGACAGGTCTAGACCTGTCCCTACCATCACCAACTAGATTATTTTCTAATTGTTACTAAAATAAAAAAGAGCGAATTAACGCTCTTTTTTGATTGATATACAGATAGATTAGTTATCTTTGTTTTTTAGATAACATTCTCTACAAAAGATATCACTGCCTGCTTTAGGTTCGAATGGCAATTGTGTGATATGAGTACCACAACCTGCACATTTTACATCTACATCAAACATTCTCTTTTGTGGACGAACACCATCGCGTTGATCACGATTAGCACGATTACAATCTTGACAGAAAACTGGACGGTCTCCTGAAGGTTGAAAAGGTAATTGTGAAATGTGAGTACCACATTTAGCACAACTTAGATCTACATCAAACATTTGTCTTGGTCCTTGATTATACATATTTTACGTATCCCAAAATTAAATTAATAAATTTTTCCGACCTTTTGGGAACGTCTATTATTTTTTCTAAACATTTTTAAAAAGTTTGAAAATGTCGTTACCCAATTACTATAATAGCAAATAACTAAATTTAAGTCAATTCTTCTGTAAACAAAAGGAAAATTTAGCTAGATTATTCTAAAATGACAAATACCAAAATCCAAATATCAAATAAATTACAAATACCAACAAACAAACAAAAATATTATTCATTTAATTTTTTTGAAATTTTAGCTTTGAAATTTGGATTTTAAAATTAAACAAAAAAGAGAACCTACTTTACGTAAAAATTCTCTTTTATATAAACCAAACTTAAACTAAAAATTTATAGACCTTTAAAAGTAGGCAAACCATTACTTGGATTGGTTGGAACATAAATGGTTCCCTGTCTATCTTTTAGACTATTAATATACAAATATTGTAGATAATTTGTGGATAGACTTTCATTGATAATCTTTTGAGAATCACGTTGTCCTTCAGCTTCAATACGTTTACGTTCTGCTTCTTTTTGTTCCTTTTCTAATATAAAATCATAACGTTCAGTTTCTTGTTCAGCCTGAAGTTTTTGTTGGATGCTATCTGCTAAATTGGCTGGCAATTCTACATTACGAAGTAAGACATCTTCTAGAGATATACCTCTTGGTTCCATTTTTTCTTTGAGTCTGTTTTGAATTTCTTTAGCTACTTCCAAACGCTTCTCTGAAAATATATCTTTGACATTATAATTAGCTGTTACTTCACGAATTATACTTCTAATTTGTGGTCTAATAATTGTTTCTTCATAACTCAAACCTAAATCTCTATAAACATCACTAGCTTTTTCTTCTACCAAATGATAGAGAACAGTAATATCCAAATTTATACTCAAACCTTCTTTAGTCAAAACTGTGATAGCGTCAGCAGCATAACGCTTACCCTCTCCTTGAGAGACACTCATAGTATATTCACTAGTACGTATAGCTAACTTGGTTACTTTTACAAAAGGATTCTTCAAATGAAACCCTGAGGATAATTCGTCATCCATTACTTTACCAAATAAAGATTGTACACCTGTCTCCCCCGCTCCAATAACTACCCAAAAAGAGCTGGCAAAACTAATAACTATAAAAAAAATAAAAACAAATAACAAAGTCCATACTATACGTTTTAAACTATATTTGTTTGGATTGATAGTTTCCATAATAGGTTTTGAATTATTTTTTAAAAAAAATATTTTACTAAAAAAATTTGTAATAATTTCGGTCTTTCCTGTTTTTTTGAGGAAAAAAAATAACAAGAAAATAATTAACAATAAAAACCAAAAATTTTTCAATACTATAAATACCAAGAAAAATAATAATAACCAAAAAATTAAACTATTTTTATCATTTTTCTGCATAATGAAATAGTTTTATTTTTTGTCAGTATCCACAGTATAAGTACCATCAAATTCATATCCAGCATAAGTAGTAAGTAATAAAACTTCCAACATACCAATATACATATAGATATTTGAATAGAATAAACTATAAGACTTGATAAACAAAGGTACTGTAATAATAACATCCAACAATCCACTCACAACCAAAGCTATTATACCAAGCACAATTCCTTTTTTGGTAGTTGGTTCATCCATATTAAAATACCATTTGGCAAAAAAAAGTACAATAGGAACAAGTAAAACCCACAAAATTAAATACCGAAAAAATGTTTGATCTTTTAGACCAGGCACAATCATCAATATTGAGACAATAATAAAGATAAATATCCACAAAAATATTCCTAACAAAATTGCCCTTATATACTTCATATATTTTTTATTAAAAAGTTAATTATCAAATTTTATAGGGACATCTGAACTAATTTTTTGAGGACCATTTTCTACTTTATTATTGGGATTAGAATTACCATTATTCTCATTAAAAATATTTTTATTTTTTTTCTTTCTTCTACGTTTTTTCTTTGGTGGTGCAACACCATCGACGTTGTCACTTTTGACAACATTTGTATTATTTGAAAAAGAGTTATTGACTACAGTTTTTTCTACATACACATTACTCGTAGAATTAACAACAACAGGTTTTTCTATAGTCACATTATTTGCAGATTTATCATTTGGCAGACCTGGCAAAGAATTCAAATCTGTATCTGGTAAGTATCTCAAATCTCCTATGCCTCCTGTCACATTATTTTCTTTTTGTGGAGGCAAATTTGACAAAGGTTTTTTAACTTCTTCTGTAGGTATTATTTTTTCTGCATTTTCTTCTTTAGTTTCTGTTGTTTTCTGTGATTTTTTATTTTCTATAACAGCATCATTGTCATTATCCTCATCATCTCCTAATTCATCTCCGCCACCACCCATACCACTCCAACGCAAAATTTTATCAACAATAATATCACGATGTCTACCATATCGCTCACGAGAAACACGTATGACTTTTTCGGCAGAGCCAGTAGGTGAACCTATAGGTGGCATAGTCATTGATGAAAAAGGATGAGAAGCCACACCATCAATCATTAATTTCAATAAAATCTTATACTTGGACAAATTTACTATATCTTGTTCAATAAAGACAGGAGCAAATTCTTTGGCTAATATTTCAGCATCAGCAGCTCCCACACGAAAAGTAACTATTGTACCAACGTTGCCAAAAACAGCATCAGATACTAACTCATCCAATTGAGCAACATATTGATGAGCCATAATAAGACTAAGTCTATATTTGCGAGCTTCAGACAAAATATTAGCAAAACTTGGAGATGCAAAATTTTGAAATTCATCTACATAAAGAAAAAAATCTTTGCGTTCATTTTCTGGTGTGTCTACTCTTTCCATAGCAGCCAGCTGAATTTCGGTAATAAGCATACCACCAAGAAGACGACTATTGTCCTCACCTATTCTACCTTTGGACAAATTCATAATAAATATTTTGCCACTATCCATGATTTCTCGAACATTAACAGTAGATTTCACTTGAGCTACCATATTACGAATGACAGAAGCTGACAAAAACTGACCGATTTTATTTTGGATAGGAGCCACAGCTTCTTGGGCATATCTGTCATTGTAACTGGCAAACTCTACTTGCCAAAAAGCTTTGACAACAGGATCTTTCAATTGTTTGACAACTTTACGTCTATATTCTTTGTCTGACAAAAGTCTATTGATACCAAGTAAAGTAGAACCTGGATAATCAAGCAATGCCAAAATAGTATTATTCAAAATATATTCCATTCTAGAACTCCACACATCTGGCCAAATTTTCTTGAATATTCCCATCAATCCTGCTGCCACCAAATGTTTTTGTTCTTCTGAATTAACTTCCAAAATATTGAAACCAATTGGATATTCAACATCACAAGGATTGAAATAAACTACATCATTGATACGATTGGCTGGAATATAATTGATAATTTTTTCGGCAAAATCTCCATGAGGATCCACAATACCTACTCCATGACCCTTATAAATATCACTCAAAACCATATTTTCCATCATGGTAGTCTTGCCCATGCCAGTCTTGCCAATGACATACATATGACGCCTTCTATCATCAGTCTTAATACCAAATCTACATAATTGATTACGATAATTAGTTTGGGCAAAAGCACAGACTTCTTCTTCTATAGCATCAATTTTCCCTTTTGGCTTCAAATGAATATTTGGCATAAATATAATTTATATAAAATATTATAGCATAAAAAAAATATTTTGACTACAAAAAAAGTACTTCCTAACAAGAAGTACTTTTATAAAATTCTAAATCAATTATTGTTTTTCAAGTGTCAAAACTTGATTTGAGCCTTGCGGTTCAATTATTAAATTAGCTCCATCAAAACGATAATTGTAATTACTTTCAATACTCATACCAGCAAACAAAACAGAAAAAGAAGTGTCTGAAATAACAGTAATATCACCACTACTAGCTAATATACCACTACCAGTAGTCAATTTTGATTTACCAACAAAAGTATAAAGTATACCTTCATTTAGAGAAGCAAAATCACCAGTAGCTTTGATAATCTTCCAATTACCATCTAATTTATCTTGTGGAACAATAGCAATATCATTGTTTACTACAACTGGTTTACTAACTGGAGTAACAACAGGATTAGCACTAATAGTGTTTGTATTGGTACTTGGGGTAGTGGAACAACCAGCACCTACTAAAGCTAAAACGCTTAACATAGCAACTACAGAAAACTTTTTATTCATAATTTTTCTTTGTTAAATAAATTAAACATATTTATATTTTATTATTGTAACAACTTTTCTATAATATGAATTATATTATGTTTTTTGGCAACTGGCAATAGCACTTGCAAATTTGTAGCTAGCTCTTTTTGTTTTTCTTTGTCAACCAACAAATCACGAATAATTTTTGCCAAGTATAAACCATTAGAAGTAATTTCGTTGACAAGAATAGTAGCCTTATTTTTTTCCAAAAATTCTACATTGTCTTCTTGATGACCTGGTTTAGGAATAATAATTGCCACTTTATTCAAAGCAGCTATTTCACTAAGTGTAGCAAAACCACCACGAGAGACAACAATATCCGCGATTGCGTAAGCATGTTTCATTTCCTCTGTAAAAAATTGATATACTTGATAATCTGAAAAATATTTTTTGGCTCTTTCTACCAATTCTTGTGGCCTTTCTTTCCCTGATAGATGAATCATTTGTACAAAACCAGACAAATGTTGTATAGCTTCTACTATCATTTGATTGACTTTGACAGACCCAGTTCCTCCACCTGTAGCAAAAACTACTGGCAAGTCTGATTTTAGATGAAACAATTCTCTAGCTTTTTCTTTGTTCCCTTGTAAAATATCTTGACGCACGGGATTTCCCAACCAAGATGTTTTTCTTTTATTAAAATGTTTGACATTTTTTTCTACCGAAGTAGTAACTACTCTAGCCAATGGTGCCATCAATCTATTTGACAAACCAATTTTGATATCTTGTTGATGAACCCAGGTAGGTATACCAAAAATCCAAGCTACAAAATGCAAAGGTACTGACACAAATCCTCCTGCTGAAATACACATATCAGGATTTTCTTGCCATAAAATTTTAATTGACTGAAAAAAACCAATAATAACTTTGATAACATCAAAAATATTAAACAAAGAAAAATAACGTCGAAATTTTCCAGAAGCTATAGAAATGAATTTGATATTAGCTTCTTTAATCAATTTTTTTTCTGGACCAGTCTTTGTACCAATCCACAAAAATTCTGCTTCTGGATATTTTTCTTGTATAGTTTCTCGAATTGCCAGTAGTGGTGTTACTGGTCCCAAAGTATAACCACCGGAAAATAAAACTTTCATAAGGTATTAAAAGGTAGTCCCCAACTTCTAACGCAACAGTGTTAAGAATTAATTAATTGATTAAAGACCTTGTAGGGTGTGGAGTAGTTCAAAGTTTTTCTCGGGCGTCCATTTAATTGATGTTGTGCTCTTTTCACTTCATATCTGGATACTTTGTAAAAATCTGTGCCTTTGGGAAAATATTGTCTGATTAGTCCGTTGGTGTTTTCGTTGGTACCTCGTTCCCACGGACTACGGGGATGAGCAAAGTAAACTTTTATGCCGGTGATTTTGGTAAATAATTTA
>MNVC01000048.1 GCA_001871435.1 Candidatus Magasanikbacteria bacterium CG1_02_32_51 | reverse complement strand
TAGATCGTCTTTGCCAGAAATAGTCTCTGATCAAGTAACTTTGGTGAATCCACATAATGTAATGGAATTGAAAAATGCTATTTTAAATAGTTTTAGGAAAAAGGAAGTAACTAATTTACCAAGTGGTTTTTCTGAAAATTTTGATTGGAGGAGATCCGCCAAAGAATTTTTGGCAATGTTGTCTAATTAATTTTTTTAGAAGTTTTGGAGTGTATTGTGGTGGAGTGATGAAATGAGTTTAAACGAATTTCGTTGTGTGTGTTTAAAAATATAAACTATGAACAATGTACATCGTCCATTTCATATTTATGATGGCCATACTTATTTTGTGACAGGACGGTGTTATAAAGGGGTTGATTATTTTTATAATGTTGAGAGGAAAGGTTTGTTTCAAAAAAAATTGGGAGAAATAGTTAAAGAATTGGATATAGGATTATTTTCTTGGGTTATTTTAAATAATCATTACCATATTTTGTTTAAATTAAATGGTATGAATGGAGTGACAAGCGACAGCTTGTCACAAGATGAACTGGACAGGCTGGCACCTGTCATTCCCAAAGATAGCCACTTGGTAAAATTTGTAACGAAGTTGCATAGTGTTATTAGTAAATTACTCAATGAGATGGACAACACTCCTGGTCGTAAAATTTGGTATCAATACTTTGATTATTGTCTAAGGAATGAACAAGATTTTTGGAAACATTTCAACTATATAATAAAAAATCCTTTCAAACATGGTTTGGTTGTAAGTTTACACGACGCTTACTTTTATCAATATTCCAGTAATCCAATTTGGCTAAAACGTTTTGGTGTTGAGGGGTTGAACGAAAGTTTTGTGAAGTACCCTGTTGAAGAGGTTTTTATTGATGATTAGTTTTATTTTGCTAACTAACAAATTTCGCTTGAGCTCAATTTGTCATTCCTTACGACTAACTTTTGTATTCTAAATAAGACTTCAAATAGGATTAAAGGGAATGACGAAATGATCCGTCGGCTGACGGAGAATTTCGTCACTTTTCAACTCAGTTTATCATAACTAACAAATTTCGCTTGAGCTCAATTTGTCATTCCATTTAAGTAACTTTTATGTTAGAATTTTAAAAATGATGTTATAAATAAATATTTATGAAAATAGGGATAGATGCCAGAATGCTTAGTTCAGCTTTTGGCATTGGACGTTATGTCCAACAATTGATTTTGGAATTACAAAAGATTGATAAAGAAAATCAATATGTCTTATTTTTGCGTCAAGAAAATTTTGCTGATGTCAAAATTACTAATTCTAATTTTAGTAAAGTTTTGGCAGATGTGGCTTGGTATACACTACAAGAACAAAAAGAATTTTTGTATATTTTACAAAAAAATCCAGTGGACTTGATGCATTTTCCACATTGGAATATACCATATTTTTATAAAGGAAAATTTGTCGTGACTATTCATGATTTGACTATGTATCATTTTCCTAGACCAGAGGCTAGTACTTTGGGACACCTGAAATTTTGGTTCAAAGATCAGGCTCATCGTCAACTTATAAGTCATCTAGTCAAAAAAGCCGATCATATTATTGCCACTAGTGAATTTACAGCCGAAGATATTGTAAAGACTTTGGGTGTAGCAAGAAACAAAATAACAGTGACTTATCAAGCACCTTTTGCTTTGGATAATTTGGTTGAAATTGACAATGAAGACATTTTACAAAAATTCAATATCAACAAAAAATTTGTCTTGTATGTAGGGGCAGCTTACCCTCACAAAAATTTAGAAAAACTTTTGGAAAGTTGGAAGCTATTTATTGAAGAAAAGAGTAGGGAATATGAGTTAATTTTGGTTGGCAAAGACAACTATTTTTATCAGAAACTAAAAGAAAAATTTGTAAACTCAGAAAATGTGATTTTTACTGGTTTTGCAAATGACAATGATCTAATAAGATTATATAAAAAAGCTTCGGCGTTTGTTTTTCCTTCTTTTTATGAAGGTTTTGGATTACCACCTTTGGAAGCGTCTTTGTACTCTGTACCTGTGGCATCGTCCAATGCTAGCTGTCTGCCAGAAGTATTGGGTGAATCAGCTATGTATTTTGATCCAAATAGTGCAGAACAAATGTCTGATGTTTTGAGTACTGTTTTGACAGATGAAAATATTAGATTTGAATTGAAAAGGGCTGGTAGAGAAAATTTACAGAGGTTTTCTTGGGAGAAGTTGGCTAGACAGACTAGAGAAGTTTATAATACAGCAATAAAGCTAGTTTTATAAGTTTTAACTCAACTCGCAGTAAACACTACAGCACCTCAACACTTAAACAGCCTTACTTTTTATGAAAAGTGAGGTTATTTTTGTTATTTATGTGTCACAAGATGTAAAATAAAGTGATTGGATGTTGAGGCACTTCGTTGTTCAAGTGTTTGGGTGTTCTAGTGTTGTAGCGATTGGGGGAAATGTGCTATAATAAAAGCAATAATTAGTTTTTTATTTTTTGTAATGCCTAAAAAAAATATTGTAAAAACAAAAATAAGGAAAGCACCTCGCAAGTGTGTAATTTGTGCTAAATATGGACACAACTCTCGTACTTGTCCTGCACTTCGTATTGCAAAAAAAGAAAGTAAAGAAGTAAAGTCATCTTTATATGGTAGTTCTTTTGTAGATGTCAAAGTAGTAAACAAAGCTCAAAAATCTCCTTTTGTTGTAGATATTTCCAACAAAAGAAAAAAAGAATTTAATTTGGAAAAAATAAATGTTTATAAAAATGAACAAAAAAAACCAGCAATGCGAATGATGATAGATTTTGGTACTCTAATAAAAGAAGAAAACAACAAAAGAAGCATTTTACAAATTAAAAATCCTATTGTCAAAGAGAAACCTTTGCTTGAAATAGTAAACAACCAAAAAGAAAACAAAAAAATATTATCTCCAAAATTCAAAATAACTAAACATTATAGACTTGTACCACGTTTTTATATTATAAAGAAAATTATTTTAAATTCAAAAAAAATAGTTTCTGATTTTGTTGAGTTTGTCTCCGAAAAAATAAAATATTTAGGGAAAATTTTTTATGATTTTTGGTGTGGTTTCAATTTTAGACGTTTTTTTGTTAGTTTTTTAGTTTTGATTATTATTGGTACTATACCTTTTCCAGCTGTAGGATATTACAAAAAAATTAAGGCAGATACTAATGAAGTAATTTCTAGGAGTAGTGATGCCTTTTTAGCTTTACAATCTTCTACTGTTTCTGCTTTTAACAATGATATTCCTGCTGCTGAAAATGATTTGAATTTGGCTTTGAGTTCTTTTGGTAGTGCTGAAGAAATTATTGACAAAGAATACAAAGCTATGCTCTATGTAGCCAAACTTTTGCCAATTGTGGGAGATAAAGTAAAAAGTAGACAAGATTTACTTTTGGCTGGTCATCAGTTGGCCTTGGGAAATGCTTATTTGGTCAAAGGAATAGCTGAAGCTACAAAATCAGAGACTACTGATAATTTGATAACACGTTTGGGTATATTGCAACAACATTTGAGAGGTGCTTTACAAGCTTACAATATAGCTTTGGACCAAATTGCTGATGTGGAAATTACAGCTGTACCAGTTGAATTTCAACAGTCTTTTGTTGATTTCAAAACTTTGTTTGCAGGATTTGTCAATGATATGAATAATTATGATCAAGTAATTCGAGGTATTCAGTTGATAATGGGAGGAGATGGATTCAAACGTTATCTAATTTTATTTCAAAATACTTTTGAAATAAGGCCGACTGGTGGCTTTATGGGTAGTTATGCTGTAATAGATGTAAACAATGGTAATATCACTAATATTGATATACCTGGAGAAGGAAGTTATGCTTTTCAGGGTCAGTTAGATGTCTATGAAAAGCCACCATTGCCATTGCAATTAGTAAACAAAAGATGGGAATTTCAAGATAGTAATTGGTTTCCAGATTTCAAGGCTTCTGCCAAAAAGATAGCTTGGTTTTATGAACATGGCAAAAAAACTACAGTTGATGGTGTTATCGCTATTAATTCTTCAGTTTTAGAAAGACTTTTGACAGTTATTGGACCTTTACAAAATGAAGATTATAATATCCTTTTACAATCCGAAGATGCTCTTGCCAAATTGGAATCAGAAGTAAGGGATTATGATAATAAAGAAGAAAATACTCCAAAGAAAATTTTGTCAGTAGTTTTGAGTCAAATATTTAGTTCTGTTCAAAACCTAAAATCTAGTCAGCTTGTTGGTCTAGTCACCCAATTGCATGAAGCTTTGTCCAATAGAGAAATTCAATTATATTTCAATGATTTTTATGTTCAAAATATTTTGCAAGATTATGGTTGGACAGGAGAGATATTACCTATCAAAGAAACACAGGATTATTTGTTGGTAGTCAATAGTAATATAGGTGGTGGAAAAAGTGATGCCCAAATTACTCAAAAAATAGAACATCAAGCAGTAGTCCAAGAAGATGGTAGTGTGATAGATACGGTAATTGTAACTAGAAAACATATTGGTCAAGGAGAAATATATTATGATATTCCAAATATAGATTATTTGCGTCTTTATGTACCTGCAGGTGCTGAGCTTTTGGATGCTGGTGGTTTTGTATTTCCTAATGAAAATTCTTTCAAGGTTCCACCAAGTTGGTATCAAAATGATAAAGATTTGGAAAATATTGAACAAAATTTACAACTTGATCCAAAGACTGGTACCCGAATTACCAAAGAATTTGGTAAAACAGTTTTTGGTAATTGGATGGTAACCAAAGTTAATTCTGAATCTCAAATTTATTTTATCTACAAATTACCTTTTAATGTTTTGTCAGATACAAAATTGGTTACTCAAGTTTTGGCAGACAAAAAGTTTTTTGATTTCTCTAATTTTTTTAGTCAAAAAAATCAAGAGTTTTTGTTGTCTCATTATAGTATTTTACTTCAAAAACAATCAGGAATAGAAAGTATTTTGGATCATTCAATTATTTATCCGGATGGTTGGGTACCTGTTTGGAAAGAGGGTAACAATTTAGAATTGTCTGTAAATGGAGGATTTGTAGAAGAAAATTTTGATAATGATAAAATATTTGGTATAGTTATGGAAAAGAAATAGATATTATTAAGTTTTTTTAGTTTATAAATTATAAATTATTATGCCTGCTAAAAATAAAGATTTAAAAAGAGATAGAGAAAAAAATGTAGAAAAAGATCAAAATAATTTGCAAGATGAATCTATCAAAAATATTGAAAAAGATATTGCAAAAAATATTGAAATTTTGGAAAAAGAAAATCCTACAAATGGCGTAGAACATGTTTTTGTAAAAAAAGATTTATCCACAGAGGATAACAAAATTGTTGTTGAAAATAATAATAGAGAAGGCAAGACAATGACCAATACTGAAATTAGTCAAAAGTTGACTGAAATTTATGAAAATGATAATGGTGGTATGCCAGATATGCAACTTTTTCAAAAAAGTAGTCATAGTCGTTTTTTACGGTCCTTTTTTGTTTTAATTTTTGCCTTTGTATTTTTTGCAATCATAGCTTGGGTAGGATTTTTTGTAATTCAACCTAGCATAAAATTTTCTGAAGATAATATTATTTTGACTATGTCTGGTGATGAAAATTTTTTGTCTGGTGAAAATAATACTTATAAAATAAGGTACAAGAATCCTCAAGATGTACCTTTGCATAATGTAGTATTGGAAGTACGCTATCCCAAAGGTTTTGTCTTTACATCCAGTACTAGACCTACTATAGATGACAATCATGATAGTTGGAATATAGGTAATATAGAAGCCCAAGGCAGTGGCTATTTGGATGTTACAGGCAATATTTATGGTGATATCAATTCTGAACAATCTTTTCGAGTATTTTTGAATTATATACCTGAAAATTTTAGTTCATCTTTTCAAAAAGTGACGAGTCTAAAATTGACTAGTTCTAATGTTTTGGTAAATGTAGAAGTACAAGTAGCTGATCAAGTAGTAGCTGGTGTGGATACGCCACTCAAAATAATTGTTTCTCCGGCTAATGATGTTCCAGTAAAAAATATTGCTATAACTTGTGATTCTACTTCTTTTATTTTCAAATCTAGTGAACCAAAAACAATAGATGGAAAGGATTGTCAGTGGTATTTTGATTCTTTGGATGCTCCCCAGGAAATCAATGTTTCTGGGTTTTTTACTGAAGATAAAGAAAATGGTAACAAATTTAATGTAATTGTAAAAAATTGGGTTTCTAGTCAACACACTGGTGATGGCTATATATTAGCTACTACAGGAAAAGATGTAACTCTGAGCAATTTGGATACAGTCTATAGTTTGATAGTAAATGGTACAGCTGGTTCATTTGATATGCAACCAGGAGATACTATTATTGCTAGTATACTTATAAAAAATAATGGAGAATCAGTCTTAAAAGATGCTAATTTGAAATTTATAATTGATGCTCCAGCTAATAATGATAAGAGCATATTAGATTGGACTGGTTTGGATACTGGTGATATAGATGGTGATATCGTCGGACAAAAAATTTCTGATGATATTAGGAGAGGTACTATCACTTGGGACAAGCGTCATATTGGTGGACTAAAAGGAATTATGCCAGGGGATGAAGTAAAAGTGAATATTACTTTACCAATAAAATCTTCAGATAATTTGACTTTGTCAGATTATGTTGCCTACATGATGAATATTTCTAGTGAATTGTCTTATACTTTGAATGACAAATCAGAAACAATTAGTAGTAATAAAATGGATATAAAATTAATTTCTGATCTAAAATTGGCTACTAAAGATGATATCAGTCAAGATGTAGGAGGTGATGATGTCCACAAAATAGCATGGCTTCTGACCAATTCTTTTCACGATTTGAAAAATATAGAAGTTAGTGCAGATTTGTATGGTGATATTTCTGTAGATGAAAGCAAAATGGTAGTTCCAGCTGGAACTATTACTTATGACAAAGAGCAAAAAAAATTACTTTGGAAAATAGATCAGATGCCTATTAGTGTAGATGTCTTGGCTACCCAATTGGAAATAAAAGTATTGTCTGACAACCCTACCCAACAAAATCTTACTTCCAAGCCAGTTATCAAGGCTTTTGATGATGTGTTACAACAAGATATCCAAGTTTTTGGTCAAGAGGTTCTGTTGGATACTGTGACGACTACGGTAGAATAATATAATTGATTTTAAAAATCACCTAATTTAGGTGATTTTTTTGGTGCGCCTGGCAGGAATCGAACCCACGTCATTGGTTCCGAAGACCAATGTTCTATCCGTTGAACTACAGGCGCGTTGTAAAGTTAAAAGTTCATAAAGTTATAAAGTTTGTAAAGTTTTGAAATAGTTTGGTTTACTTTCTACTTTATAAACTTTATAACTTTATGAACTATATTGTGTATCTATTGTACCAAGCTCGCACTTATTTTCAAAACAAAGTGAGGTAATGACTCCGCACGCTCCGCGTGCGTGGTGAAGCGAAACTAATCTGTACGCTGCCCTAGAAGTTTCTGGGCAGGTGGCGGGACTAATGCGGACTCGGCAGGGCGAAACTATTTGTCTGTGGGAAATGATTCGCCCTGCCTCGGCTGATTTCCCGCCCCGCAGGAAGATCCGCTATGAGAAAAAGTCAAGCTGTTCAAGATAGGGGTTTGCGGAAATTCGGTGACTATAAAATTATTATTTAAACCGTGTGTGCTTCGGAATATACATGTTAATCGCTCTGTCAGATACTTTCAACTGTACAATTATTATTGTGTTTATATAACATAAATTGGATTGTAGTATTGTTTAATCATAATGAATATAAATAATGAGATTATTACTAAAGTGAATATGCTTGTTTTATTTTTTTAGCAGTTGCCTTGGGAGTAATTTTTGAATTATCAATAGAAAGACTTTTTACACCAGGTATATTTTTGGCAAGATCATATTTGGATTGCATATTTCTTAATGTTTTTTTTCTATGTACCTTTTTATATTGTTTTCTGTCTTCATTTTTTATTCTCTCTTCGAGAATTTTCTGATCACAGAAAAGACGGACAAAATACATGTTTCCATTGACCCTTTCAACAAGTTTTCTTACTTTTCTAAAAAAACGTTCATCTAATTTTGATCTCGTACTTTTACCACGATATACGCCAGTAAAAATAATCCCTCTTGTTTCAGTCTTAAGAGCAACTTTAATTAAATATAAACGGATCTTTTCCAGATGGTTCAGAAAATCTTCAGAGCCGGGTACGAAAAAAGCTGCCACCGCGTCAAAAGTAAGATGATTGTGAAATAGTGAATATTTCGTAATCTTTGTGAGTTCTTTAGACACGGTAAGTTTACCAACTCCCGGCGGTCCGTATATTACTATAAATTTGATATTTTTATTCATATTCAAATAAATATACCACGTTATTGTTTATCACATTTTCGATTCTAATTCTTGTTCTCTTTGAAATCAATGAAGGCAGATAATCTATATCAAATAATCCAACTTCTCCAATTTCGTTATTTGATACAGTTCCGAACTGTATATTTTTTAAATCATTATTTTCAAGAAATAGTTCATAACAAAAAGCAAGAGAATATTTTTCGATGGAGTAAAAAACACATCTAAAAATTGGTTTATTGTTTGGCACAAAATTTACTTCTTCCAGTAATTCCCTTAATAGAGCTTCGTGTAAACTTTCTTTAAGGTTCACTGCTCCACCAGGAAGTACCCAATTAAGATCTTTTCGTTTAGTTTTTACCAGCACAATTTTATCCCCCCTCCTTAAAAGACAAAAGACACCGATGTTTTTCATATAAATCGCTTTAATAATTCTTTCTTATAAAAGACTGTGAGAAAAATATAACCAAGCAGTAGTTCGATTTCTTTAGATTTCTTGTATTTAGCAATAAGATTTTCTATCAAACATTGCTTGCTTTTTAAAAAATATTCCCGATATATTTTCGCTTTGTCTTTTTCCATTAAAGAAAAAGCTTTTTCCCAAGAACGAAAGTATTTTACTCTTACAACGCTCCAAGAGTGAAGAGTTTCTTTTGTTGCATGTTCAACCGGAAGAAAAGGAAGAGTAGTATTTACCCAAAATCCTTTTGCAAAACATCCCTTTAATATCTTAATATCTGTCTTGTTAACAGTTTGAGTATTAAAATAAATTCCGGGCAAAACATCTTGAGGAAAATTGTTTTTTAAATTAATGGACGATAGGGGCAAAAAAGCGGCTCCACCACCACCTTGGGTATATGGTTTATAGGAACTGATTGGAATGTTTGAAGGTAAACTGGCAAAGTTGGCGTAAGAATGGAAAGATGATATATTCTCGTGGCTATCAAAACAACTACCACTAACAAATAAAATTTTTTCTCTAGTAATAAATTTATTTAAGGTGTCAATATAATCATACTGATCTAGTAAAAGAGCATCGTCGTCAAGAAAGAATATGGAAATATCTTTTCCATCAGCACTAGTATTAATATTTTTTAGAGAATCTAATAAACAAGCAGTAACTGCACCATAACCAAAATTCTTTGAAAAAGAAACTGTTAAAATTGGGATGGTATTTTTTTCTTT
Source organism: Candidatus Magasanikbacteria bacterium CG1_02_32_51 (assembly GCA_001871435.1). Taxonomy (GTDB): domain Bacteria; phylum Patescibacteriota; class Patescibacteriia; order Magasanikbacterales; family UBA922; genus UBA1557. The sequence continues at coordinate 9,485 of MNVC01000048.1, read as the reverse complement.
AATACTTTGATACTTACAATCCCCATACCCATTTTTTATTTGAACAATAACTTTTTTTTCAAAAGATTTTGATTTGGAAACTTGAGTGACTAAATTAAAAAAATTTCTTTTTGATGAATCGTTCAATAAAGAATCAACAAAAAACGCACACAAAAACTTTTGATTTAGAGAATAGTTTTCCTTTAGAAAGGATGTGACTTCCGTGATAATTTTTTTTTTCTCTCGAAAAGAAACAATTTGTGGTGGTTTTATATCTTTCTCTCCAATTAATAAAGGGTAATTATTTTTTTCTATTTCAGAAGAAATTTTTTCTACTATGGATTTAATCATTTCCTTTTTTATTATAATATCTATATTAAGGATTTTTTTATCAGCAATCATCTCCCTAGCTGCGTCTTGAAGTACTTCTTTGTAAAAAGTATTCTTTTTCATATTTTTTATTTCAAATAATTTACTGCACATCCAACTTTACAAAAAAACATGGAGTCTTTGTATGTGCTTTCGGACTCTGTGGAGATTTTGTCATTATGTGCTTCTATGCTTGTTACTAAAATTGGTTGCATAATAATTATTGAATTAGACCCTCAAAGGTAAACCAAATTATTTCAAAACTTTATAAACTTTTAACTTTATGAACTGTGTGTTGTGCCCCCAGCAGGATTTGAACCTGCGACCGTTTGCTTAAGAGGCAACTGCTCTACCAACTGAGCTATGAGGGCGTGACGAAAATTTAAAATTACTAAATTTAAAATTCGTAAATTATCCTATTGGGTCGTCTTTTTTTCTCTCCAAAATTTGTACTTTTGGACCTTTCCATTTTTTTATTTTTAGGGCAATATCTGCAGCGTCTGTTTGTGCTTCTTGTTTACTAGTACCTTTACCTTCAGCTACTTTTTCTTTGTCTAAATATATAGCTACTGTGAATTCTTTTTCATGGTCTGGACCTTCTTCATTTGTAACACGATAAGTCGGTGTGACACCAACAATTTCTTGGGCAGCTTCTTGAAAACGTGATTTACTATCCATCCAAAGTCCCAATTCCAAAACTTCTGGTAATTTGATAATCACAAAACGGGTAATAAATTGATCAGACATTTCCCAGCCTTGATCAAAATAAATAGCCCCGATAAGTGCTTCAAGAGCATTGGCTAGAATATAGTCTCTAGCTTTAGTATTATTATCCTTGGATTCTCCGCGACTTAAAAACAAATAATCTTCTAGACCTAGTTCTCTGGCTACTGTGGCACACATTGAACCATTTACTAGAGCTGCTCGCCAGTTGGTAAGTTCACCTTCAGGATTTAGATAATTGTTGAAGAGATATTGTGTTACGGATAATTCTAAGACAGCATCGCCTAAGAATTCTAGCCTTTCATTTTGAGCAAGAGGAAATTCACGATTTTCATTTAGAAAAGAACGATGCACCAGTGCTTGTACCAAAAGGTCTTTATTTTTAAATTCAATACCTATGGTATCTTCTATTTTGTGAAAGTTTTTATCTTTGTATTCAGCTATAGGCATAATTAATATTTTATCCGCCCAAGGCGGACGAGATGTTTTAACTTACTTTAATTTACTATGAAGATATTCCTTTTTATATCTCGTCAGATTAGCATAGTAGTTGATTTATTTAGACATTTTTGTACATTGCTCCCAAAATGCCATTGATAAATTTTCCAGAATTTTGACCACCATAAGTTTTGGCTAGTTCAATAGCTTCGTTGATAGCTACTTTTGGTGGAATTTCTTGATTATTATATTCCAATTCATAGATACCAAGGCGCAAAATATTTTTGTCCACCAAACTCATTTGTTCCAGTGGCCAGTGTGGGGCAAATTTTTTTATTAGTTTATCTATTTTTTTTTGTTTTTTGATTATATCATTTACAGTATTTTCAATAAAGTCTTTGGTTTCTTCTAGTCCTATACCAAATTCAGCCATATTTTGTTCAATGATAGCCGGTATAGCACTAGTAGGATTTCCTTTGAAATCCCATTGGTATAGTACCTGCATGATAATGGCTCTTGCCAGATGGCGTTTGGACATAGTTTGTAAATATACAAAATAGGAATTTTGTTTGAAAATTCGGTATTTAGAAATTAAAAAAACTAAGCAGTTTTTTTACTTCTGGTAGAACGAGTTAATCTTTTTTCTACATTGATGGCTTGTCTGCCTTTGTAAGTACCACATTTAGCACAAGCACGATGTGGAAGTACTGGCTCACTACATTTTTCACATTTTTTGGTTGTAGTTGGTTTCAAAGCGTGGTGTGAACGGCGATCATCTCGTGATCTTGGAGTTCTTTTTTTTGATGGAAGACCCATAAAATTTTTATTCTTAATTTAATAACGGACTCAATAGATAAGTCGTGGCTTAGTATAGCCTATTTTTATAAAAAAATCAAGTATCTGTGTGTTTGTATCCAAAACCTTGCAAATTTGGCTTAATTTAGCTAGAATAGAATAGAAGGCTTGAAAGGCCTGAAATGCTTAAAAAGCTTGAAAGGCTACTAAAATATATGGAAATAATCAAAAAAGAAAATTTAGATATAACTTCACTTGTTGGTGAATTAAAACGAGGTGCTACTGTTGTGTATCCTACAGAAACTTGTTATGGGCTTGGTTGTGATGCAAATAATAGAGAAGCTTTGGACAAAATTTTTCAGATCAAAAATAGACAAAAAAATAAATCTGTTTTGGTAGTAGTGGCTGATTTGGCTATGATATTACCATATATAGAATGGGATTCTACTTTGCAAAAATTAGCAGATAAATATTGGCCGGGTCCTATGACCTTGGTAGTAAAAAGTAAACAAGATTGTATTTTGCCACCCGGTGTGGTGAATGAAGATGGTACAATTGCTTTTCGTGTTACAAAACATTATTTGGCAGCAGAAATAGCCAAACAATTAAATAGTCCATTGGTTTCTACTTCGGCTAATATTTCGGAAATGGAAAGTCCTTATGATATAGAATCAGTTTTGACAATGTTTGAGAATTCGGAAGTAAAACCAGATTTTGTAATTGATGCTGGTACCTTACCTCACCAAAGTCCTTCTACTATTGTGCGTTTTTCTGATGGCAGGTTGGAAGTGTTGAGACAGGGTGGAGTGATTGTAAGTTTGAATGGCAGTTAGGTTTCATTGCCCCACTGTACCATTGTTCCATTGACTTTTTTAGTATTTTTTGATCCCCCTCCTATTAGGAGGGGCTAGGGGAGGTCTGGAGAAAGATAAAGCGTTGTAATTTAAAGGAGGAATATGTACAGTAATAAAAGCTTTTTAAAAGCTAGAAGGAAAAAATTGCGTGAAGAACAAACTAAGGCAGAGGGTGTACTGTGGTCAAAATTGAGAGGTAGTCAATTGGGTGTAAAATTCAGAAGACAACATAGTATAAAAAGTTTTATTGTAGATTTTTATTGTCATAAATTAAAATTGATTATAGAATTAGATGGATGGATTCACGGTGAAGAAGAAAATAAGAATAAGGATATAATAAGACAAAATATTTTAGAGAATTTAGGATACAAAGTGTTGAAGTATAGAAATGAACAAATAAAAAATGAATTAAAAAATGTTTTGCAAGATATTTGGAATCAAACACATAAAAATTAAAGAGATATCTACCTCAAAGATGGACCCTCTCTAACTCCCCCTACTAGGGGGAGAATTCAAAAAGGCAACTTTATGAACCAAAAACATTCTTTTCTTTTTTTGTTAATTTTTACTGGTTTTTCTTTTTTGTGCATTTTTATTTTTTTAATTGAGTGGCAAAAAACAAATTTTCTACAAAGTGATTTGGTTTTCTCAGAAAATAATAGTATTTTTATTTTGCAAAAAAATATTATAGAAAATCGTGGACAAACTAATTTTGTAAATAAAACAAAACCAGAAAAACAAATTGTTAAAGGTCTTTATTTGACGGCTTATTCTGCTGGTAGTCCTGCCAAAGTGGATAGTATTATTGATTTGATAGATAGGACCGAACTAAATGCTGTCGTAGTTGATATCAAAGATTATAGTGGTTTAGTACTCTATGATAGTCAAATACCTTTGGTAAAAGAGTTTGATTTGAAAGACAATAGATTAGGAGATGTTCAGGCTCTTGTCCAAAAATTTCATGATAATAATATTTATGTAATTGCCAGACAGACAGTTTTTCAAGATCCAATTTTGGCTCAGAAAAAACCAGAGTTAGCCCTAAAAAGTAAAGCTGGTGGTTTGTGGCGTGACAATAAGGGTCTAGCTTGGGTGGACGCTAGCAAAGAAGATGTTTGGCAATACAATTTGGATATTGCTAGAGAAGCTGTTGCTTTTGGTTTTGATGAAATAAATTTTGATTATGTGCGTTTTCCGTCCGATGGCAATATGAGTCTGCTTGTATATGACAATGATGATAAAGAAAAATATGAGGTAATGCATGATTTTTTTGTTTTTTTAAATGAAAATTTAGGAGATGCCCCAGTCTATATCTCTTTGGATTTTTTTGGTTTTGCGATGGAGCGTCATGATGGTATGGGTATTGGTCAAAGATTAGAGGATGCGGTAGATGAAGTGGATTATATTTGTCCGATGATGTATCCTTCTCATTATCCTGTTGGACATTTGGGATTTGCCAATCCAGCTGATCATCCTGCCGAAGTAATTGCCAATGGCATGGAAAAAGGTATAGAGTATTTTGTGGATAACAAAGCAGAAGTCAGACCATGGATTCAGGATTTCAATCTTGGTGCTGTATATGGTGCTACCAAAATTCGTGCTCAAATTGATATGGTGGAGAAATATAGTAATGCTGGTTGGCTACTCTGGAATGCGGCGAATCGGTATAGTAGTGATGGTTTGCGTTTGGAATAGTTTGTTTTGATTGTGGATTTACCTTTTTAAATAGAAATAATATAGAGATAAAATAGAGATAATTAAAATAATTTTTAAACATCATTTATTTTTTATGGGAGTGGACAAAGATTATAAAAAGTTTTATCAAACGGATATTTGGAAGATTGCTTTTGAATTATTAAAAAAGGTTTATAAATTAACATTAAAATTTCCAGACGCGGAAAAATATGCATTGACTTCACAACTCAGACGTTCATCCAATTCAATTTTAGCTAATACTGCAGAGGCACATGGTAGATTTTATTTTAAAGATAAAATTCGAGTATTTTACATTGTCCGTGGTGAATTGGAAGAAACTCAGAGCCATTTATGGGTCGCTTATTCACAAAAATATATTGATAAAGGTGAATTTCTTAAAGTGGAAAAAGATTATGAAAACTTAAAAGTAAAAATTAACAACCAAATAAACAACTGGCACACTCAAAATAAAAAGTAATCATCTCAACTTTATCTCTATCTTATCTCAATATTATTATGGACTATTCTAATGTATACAAACCAAGTTATTTGGTATCCCTTTGTAAAAAATACAATCTTTCTCCAAGTAAAAAGTATGGACAGAATTATTTGGTTACTAGAATTTATATAGAAAAAATTATTGAAGCAGGCGAAGTGAATAAGGATGATATTGTGGTAGAGGTTGGGCCTGGTTTTGGGGTGTTGACTTTTCCTTTGGTAGAAAAAGCAAAACAGGTTTATTCTTTTGAAATAGAACAAAAATTGAAAGAGTATTGGGAAGAAAATAAAACTGAAAATTTGGAAATTATCTGGGGAGATGTGTTGCAAAAATTTCAAATTTCAAATTATCCGACCGAGTCGGATCCGCCCAGGGTGGACAAATTTTCCGCCATAGGCGGACCAGCCTTGCTTTGCACGCCTTTGGCTGTGGGCTGGCAAAAATACAAGCTGATAGCGAATCTGCCTTATCAAATCACTTCCAAAATTTTAAGATTGTTTTTGGAAATGGAAAATAAACCAGAAAAAATTGTGGTTATGGTTCAAAAAGAAGTGGCTCAAAGAATAACGGCCAAGAAAGGTGATATGAGTGTTTTGGCTGTGTCTGTTCAATATTATGGTCAACCAAAAGTTGTTGCTAAAGTTACCAAAGGAAATTTTTGGCCATCACCAAAAGTAGATTCATCTATACTTCTTATTGATAATGTACATTCTCCAAAAAATGATTTTTCTGATGAAGAATTTTTTGAAGTGGTAAAGACAGGTTTTGCTCAAAAAAGAAAACAACTCTGGCGCAATCTCTCTCAAGGGTTGAATTTGGATGGAGAAAAAGTGAAAAATATTTTGATTGAGATTTGTGGTAATGAGAAAATTAGGGCTGAGGAACTGGGAGTGGAGGAGTGGAAGAAAATAGTCAAAAGTATCAAGTAAAAAATTGGTGGTGAATAATGACAAATTTCAAAATCCAAATTTCAAATCAAATTCAAATGACTAAATGTCCAAAATTTATTCATTTTATTATTTGTAATTGATTTGGCATTTGAGCTTTGTAATTTGAAATTTGTTTGTAACTTGTTTCTTGTCTCTTATTCTATGATACAAATACCTTAGCAAAGAGGACTTTAATTATAACTAGTACGTGTGGACTGTTATTCATTGTGGTTTTTCTATTTTTTTGGTATAATACTTTTAGATTTATATCTTTATTTTACATGGAAAAAGATAACCAAGAAAAAATACTTTCAAGAAGTCAGAAGACTGGCTTTGTTTTGCTGTTTGTATTTTCTTTACTTACCGTTGGTCTTAGTTTTTTACAAATTAGAAATAATATTTACAATCCTTTCGCTGTTAAGATTTCCCAAGCAGAAATAGACGCTGTGGAATCTCTTCAATACGATGAAAATACGAAATTACAACAGATAGATACTGATCAAGATGGTTTAAATGATTATGAAGAAATGAATTTTTATACTACCAGTCGTTATTTGCCGGATACTGATTCAGATGGTTTGGGTGACAAGCAAGAGGTAGATAGTGGTAGTGATCCTTTGTGTCCAGATGGTCAGGCTTGTGTACAAGAAGAGTTTGCATCACCTTCTACTAGTGAAACGAATATTTCGCCACTTTTGTTCAATGTCCAAACACCTGAAGAAATTTTATTATCAAATCAAGTTCAAAATTCACAAAATTCCACAGGTGTAGGAATTTCTGGTACCCAAGATATTAGTAGTCTTTTGAATGATCCAAGTTCTTTGCGTGAAATGTTGGCCAAGACTGGCAAAATTACTTTGGATGATTTGAAAGGTATTGATGATGCAACATTGGTTGAAATGGCCAAAAATTTATTTAGCTCCCAATTTCAGGCTAGTACTAATACTACCACGCCACAATAATTTTTATGTTTAGAAAAAATAAAATAAAATTATCTGTGTTACTGTTCGTTTTCCTTTTTGTCCAATTTTTTGGAAATTTTTTGTTTGTTGATAAGGTTTATGCAATTCCAGTTGAGGACATCCCTCTTATGTCAGCTTTCACTGCCAAATGGACTTATGACAAAGTAGAAAGTAATTTGACAGCTGCAGCCTTGGGTTCTCTTGTGAGTGGTATTTCTTATTTTTTGCGTAAGCTGGCTTATGATGGAGCCAAATATATTGCTGCTGGAGGCAAAGGTCAGGGCGCTTTGGTTTTTACACAGAGCCCAGGAGATTATTTCACGACGGTAGCCAGCGATTCACTTTCAGAGGCTATTGGTAATCTTGGTACACCTTTTGGTTTGAATTTGTGTGCTCCGCCAGACCTTAGTGTGTTGACAAGTCTAAAAGTTAGTTTGAGTAAAATTTATAATAATATCAATTCTTTCAAACCTGCACCTGGTGGCAAATCATTGGTTCCAGATGGACCACAGGCCAATTGTACTTGGGCTAATTTCCAAAATAATTGGGAAAAGTTACCAGATCAACTGGGTAATGATACTATCTCAGAGAGATTTGCTAAATCCCTAAACGATGTTACCAAGACTGATTTTGGTACAGCCTTAGTGGCTTTGGCTCAACTAGATCAACTGGCTACCGACAAAAAAGAAGCTGCTTTGGTTGAAAGATTGGAAGGTCAAGGTTTCAAAGCTGTTACTACTTTGATATCAGGTGCAATCAAGTCACCGGCTAGTCAAGTACAAGAAGAAGCCAAAGCTTTGACTGCTAAAGAGCAAGCTCAACAGAGTGCTTCCCAAGTAGCTGGTCTCTATTCAAGTCAAGCTTGGCCAGTCTTTGCCTCAGCTTTGTCTATTTTTATTAATACTTTAGGATCTTCTCTTTTGGATAGAATTTTGAACAAAGGTCTTGTAACTCCGCCAACAGGAGATCCCTTGGATTTTGGAGCTACAGCTTTGAATAACAATAGAGTAGCTGCAGAAAAAGCCTTTTCTTTCTTGATAGCTGGTTTGCCACAAATTAGTCAGAGTAGTTATAATATCATTGCTCAGTATAGTGCCTGTCCTCCTACTAATCCTGGATTAAATAATTGTGTTATGGATGATGGTTTAGTACAAGCTTTGAATAGAGAAGGTAATCCTCTTACTATCAAAGAAGCTATGGACCCTAGTGTTGGTTTGCTACATGGTGATTGGTATTTGGTACCTAAGCTTGATGTGGTACAAAACACTGATATAAATTGTTATAGAGACGCTTATTGTTATTCCAATATCCAAAAATTACGCAAAGCACGTATCTTACCTCTAGGTTTTGAGATTGCTGCTTTGAAATCAAATGCAGACAAGCCTTATACCCTTCAAGAAGTTGTTGATGGTTACAACAAATGTAATTCTGATTTCACACCAGACTCTGCTTTTCCATTTTGTCATTTGATTGATCCTAATTGGATTTTGACAGTACCAGAAGCTAGGTGTGAAGCTCAGGTCAATGGTCCTTTACTTGCTAGCAATAATTCAGCGCAAAGAGCGTCTGAATGCGTGGATTTTTCTACTTGTCTAGCTTACAATAGCAATGGTCAGTGTCAAGCTTTTGGCTACTGTAAACAAGAAGAAAATGTTTGGGATATCCCTGGTGGCACTTGTCCTGCTCAATATAATACTTGCAAAACTTATACTAACTCCAACGGTGCTATAGCCTCTTATTTATCTAGAACTCTTGATTATGGAACTTGTAATATTGAATCAGTTGGTTGTAGTGCTTATAGTGCTGATCAAGATCTCGACCAAGATTTCAATGGTCAATGGAAAAATGATAGTAATGTAGATTTGCTTGCTCAAGCAAGTGGTAGGGAACAAGTACTTTATTTCAACAATAAGATAGCTAATTATAGTTGTCCGGATTCTGAGAATGGTTGTAGTCTATTTGTTTATCCAGCTACCAACCAAGATGTTTATATGAAGAAGGCCCCTGATTATCTTGGGTGTTATGATACAAATTTGTCCACTGCCAATGTTGTAGATTGGCCAAATACAGTAGCAGATTTGACAACTTTGAGAAATAGATCAAGTCAGTGTGCGGATTTTGCACCAGTTTGTATTCCAGAGGAAGTCGGTTGCGATGAATATACTCCAAAAGATGGGGGTACTGCTTTGACTGGCGTAGTTGGTAACAATTATTGTCCTAGTCAGTGTGTAGGTTATGAAAC